>VGIW01000005.1 GCA_016867715.1 Candidatus Eisenbacteria bacterium
CTCTTCGCGGATCAAACGTCCGGCGCGAAGAACGAGGCGAGTCCCCTCCCCCCCTTCGGGAGCGGTGAGAAGCTCGACCTCCGCCACCGAGGCGATGCTCGGGAGCGCCTCGCCCCGAAAACCGAACGTGGCGACACGGAGGATGTCGTCGGCGTCCCGGATCTTGCTCGTCGCGTGGCGCGCGAAGGCGAGGCGCGCGTCCTCGGCGTCCATTCCGGCGCCGTCGTCGGCGACCTCGATGAGAGCGCCGCCCCCCTCCTCCACGCGGACCTCGATCGCCCGCGCGTCCGCATCGAGCGCGTTCTCGACGAGCTCCTTCGCGACCGAGGCGGGGCGCTCGACCACCTCCCCCGCGGCGATCCGGTTCGCCGCCGACTCCGGGAGCACGCGGATCTTCGCCATCGCTACGCCCCTCCGTTCGCGGGGCCGAGCCGGGACTTCCATTCGTGCAGGAGCCGAAGCCCTTCGAGCGGCGGAAGGCGGTCGGGGTCGATCTCCCGGATCTCGTCCGCGATCCGCTCCTCCTCGCTCCGGAAGAGCGGGATCTGGCGGGGGACCCCCTTGCCGAGCACATCGATCGGCTTCGTCACGTGCTCGCGCTCGAGGTGCGCGAGAACCTCCTTCGCTCGCCGCACGACCTCCTCGGGAAGCCCGGCGAGGCGCGCGACCTGGATGCCGTAACTCCGGTCGACGCTCCCCGGGACGACCTGCCGGAGGAAGACGACGCGGTCGCCGTACTCCTTGACGAGGACGGAGAAGTTCCGCACGCGCGCGAGTTCGTCCGCGAGGACGGCGAGCTCGTGGTAGTGCGTCGCGAAGAGCGTCTTCGCGCCGACCTCCTCGTGCCGGTGCAGGTACTCGACCACCGCCCACGCGATCGAGACCCCGTCGAACGTCGAGGTCCCGCGCCCGATCTCGTCGAGAAGGACGAGGGAGCGCGGCGTGGCGTTGTGGAGGATGTTCGCCGTCTCGGTCATCTCGACGAGGAAGGTGCTCTGTCCGCGCGCGAGATCGTCCGCCGCGCCGACCCGGGTGAAGATCCGGTCCGCCGCGCCGAGCTCCGCGCTCTCCGCCGGCACGAAGGAGCCGGCCTGCGCGAGGATCTGGATGAGCGCGACCTGGCGAAGATACGTCGACTTCCCCGCCATGTTGGGGCCGGTGAGGATGTGGATCTGGCTCTCCGCCGCGTCGAGGTCGGTGTCGTTCGGCACGAACCGTCCGGGGCCGAGGATCGCCTCGACGACCGGGTGCCTTCCCGCGCGAATCCGGATTCGGTTCTCGCCGTCGACCCTCGGGCGCGCGTACTTCCTACGGACCGCGCAGTCGGCGAGGGCGAGAAGGACGTCGATCGCGGCGGCGGCTTCTCCGATCCTGCGGATCCGGGGCCCCTCCGCGGCGGCGGCGGCCCGCACCTCGACGAACCGCTCCTCCTCGAGCGCGCGGATCCGCTCCTCGGCGCCGAGGATCCGCTCCTCCTGCTCCTTGAGCTCGGGCGTGATGTACCGCTCGGCGCCGACGAGCGTCTGTTTCCGCGTGTACGAGGGGGGCACCTCTTGCGAGCGGCTCTTGGAGACTTCAATATAATATCCAAAAACTTTGTTGTAGCCGACCTTGAGGTTCGGGATGCCGGTCTTCTTCCGCTCGCGCTCCTGGAAGCCGGCAATCCATCCCCGTCCGTCCGTGCCGATGCTCCGGAGATCGTCGAGCTCCGCGTCGAAACCCTCGCGGATCACCCCCCCCTCCTTCATCGAGAGAGGGGGCTCATCGACGATCGCGCGCTCGATGAGATCGGCGAGCGCATCGAGGCTCTCCGCCCGCTCCGCGAGGGCCGCGAAACGCCGGCTCTCGGCGCCCGCGAGGCGCTCCCGAAGGTGCGGCACGAGGCGGAGCGAGCCTTTGAGCGCGACGACGTCGCGCGGGGTGCCGCGGCCGAGAACGATCTTCCCCGCCAGCCGCTCGAGATCGCCGAAGCGGCGGAGGAGATCGCGAACCTCCTCCCGCCACGAGGAGCGGCGGACCGCCTCCGCCACCGCTTCCAGGCGCTCCTCGATCCTCGCCGGATCGACGAGCGGGCGGAGGAGCCAATCGCGAAGAAGCCTCCCCCCCATCGCGGTGACGGTGGCGTCGAGAACGCCGATCAGCGTCCCGCTCTCCGCCCCCTCGCGGATCGGGCGGAAGATCTCGAGATTTCGCCGCGTGGTCTCGTCGAGGATGAGGTGATCCCGCGTCCGGATCGGGAGGACTCGGTCGATGTGGCGAAGGTCGGTCCGTCCGAGCGCGCGGAGATAATCGAGGAGAGCGGCCGCGGCGGCGAGCCCGCCCGCGAGGTCCGCGCACCCGAAGCCATCGAGCGTCTCGACCCCGAGATGATTCTTGAGGGCGCGCTCCCCGCTCTCGGCGTCGAACTTCCAATCCTCGACGTGCGTGAGGGAGGGCTCGCGGCTTCCCGCGGCGGTGAGAGAGAACGAACCGCGCTTCCCCTCCGGAAGGAGGAGCTCGGAAGGCTCGAAGCGGGCGACCTCCTCCGCGATCTCCTCGTCCGCGATCTCGCCGATTCGGAAATCGCCGGCCGCGAGGTCGATCGCCGCGATCCCCCACGCCCTCTTCTCTCGCCCGGCGCCCGGCGCGAGCGCGACGAGGTAGTTCGGGCGCTTCCCCTCGAGGAGGCTTCCGACGAGGGCGGTCCCCGGCGTGATGACCTCGGTCACCTCGCGCCGCACGAGGCCCTTCGCCTTCTTGGGATCCTCGGTCTGATCGCAGACGGCGACCTTGCAGCCGAGGCGAAGGAGGCGGTCGATGTAGTGATCCGCCTTGTGCCAGGGGACCCCGGCGAGAGGGATCGGCGTCTCCTCTCCCTTTGATCGCGTGGTGAGCGTGAGCCCGAGGAGCTGCGAGGCGACCTCCGCGTCCTCGTGGAACATCTCGAAGAAGTCGCCCATGCGGAAGAAGAGGATGGCGTCCGGATGCTGCTCCTTCACCGCCCAGTACTGGCGCATCATCGGCGTCCGGGCGTCCATCACTCGTCTTCCGGAAGCGCGCGGACGATGTCCCCCCCGAGCCCTTGCCGAGAGAGGTGTTCTCTCGCCGTCTGCGCCTCCTCGGGCGTGGCAAAGGGGCCGACGCGGACCCGATAGAGAACGCGTCCTTCTCCGCCGCTCGGATAGACGTCGATCGCGCCGACCCCCCGGGCCCTCTCGCCGGCGACGAAACGCCGGGCATTGCTTTCATCCTCGAAGGAAGCGATCTGAACATAATAGACGGCGAGGATCGTGTCCCGAGGGGGCGGGGCCGGAGGAGCCGCTGCTTCCGCGGCAACTTCCTCCGGGGCGCGCCGCGGCGTCTCCCCGGAGCCGGCGGCGGCCCGATCCTCGCGCGTGTCCGCCCCCTCGAGACGAGCCTTGAGGAGGAGCGCCGGGGCGCTGAAATCGTGCCTCCCGGCGAGAAGAGGTTTCAACACCGATGCCGCCCGATCGAGGGAACCCTTCCGAGAGAGCGCCTCGGCAGCGAGGTATCGGGCGCGGATCGCGGGGGGTGCGTCTCTTCCGTTCTCGGCTGTCCCGAGGAGAAGCTGGATTCCCGAATCGACTTCTCCCGCCGCGACGAGCGCGAGCCCGCGCCAGCAGGATGCGTCCATCTTCTCCTCCCCCGCGAGCAGCCTCGCCGCCTTCCCGAAATCGTCGGCGGCCGCCCGGTACGCGCCGACCGCGAAGCGATAGCGCCCGAGCGCGAACCAAGCGCGCGGGTCGTCCCAGCGATCGGCCAGGCGGGCGAGGCGCTCGAGGTAGACCGGGCCGTCCGGCTCGAGCTCGTTCCAGCGGAAGAGCGCCTCGTTTCCAAGCGCGCTCCCCTCGTGTTCATCGGCGATGCGCCGGAGCTCGGCGCGCGCCTCCTCGGCCTCTCCCGCGGCGAGAAGCTCGTCGGCGGCCGAGAAGATGCCACCCACGGCCGGCGCGCTTCCGATCGCGAGCGGGATCAGGATCGCGAGGAGGAGGTCGCCGGACCGGGAGCGGCGGCGTTCCACGTCAGGCATTGGGGGCACCTCCAGAACGGTTCCTCGCCGGGAAAGCCGCAGCGGGGGCACGCGAGGGGGGGCGTGGGGATCGGGTTCTCTTTCAGGAAGTCGGCCGCCTCGCGGACCGCCCGTTCGGGGGTCCGGTTCGTGCACAAGAGATAGAGAAGCCGGCTTCGCGCCGCAGAGGATGACGGATCGCTCTCCACCGCGCGCCGCGCGGAGTCGATCGCCTTGTTGTCCTCCCCTCGCCGGGAGTAGAAGTCCGAAAGGGCGAGAAGCGTCGGCGGGTTCTCCGGCGCTCGGCCGAGAATCGCTTGGAAGACCTCCTCCAAGCGGTTCAGGTTTCCGGTTTCGAAGAGAGCCTGCTCGAGGCGATCGAACGTGACGTAGGCCAGTTCCGGCGCCGCCTGGTGGAAACGCTCCCAATACCCGATCGCCTCCTCCATCTCGCCCGCGTCGTACGCGATCGCGCCGAGCCGGTAGAGAGCCTCGGCGCATTCCGGATGAAGCTTCAACGCTTCAAGAAAAATCAGCTTCGCGCGTTCCGCATCCCCCGCTTGGAGGACCGAGCTCCCGCAGATCGCGCGGTAGCGGGCCAGCTTCTCCGGCGCCTTCTCCTTCCGGATCTTCATCCCTTCCCGGAAAAGCTCGTAGGCCTCGTCCCATTCCGAGCGCCGCTCGTGGAGGGCGACCATCTTCGAGCGGATCCTCGCGTTCTCCTTGTCGTGCGCCAGAAGGCCGGAGAGGACCTGGAGCGCCTCTTCGGTCCGGCGCAGCGCGAGAAGATCGTCCGCGATCGCCTCGCGGACGCGCGCCTTCTCCTCGGCGCTCAGCTTGCGGCGAAGGATCGTCCCGACGTCGAGATCGCGATGGATGCGGAGCGCGCGGTCGAGCGCCCCCCGCTTCCGGAGCAGACTGCCGAGCCGAAGGTACGCGTCGGTATTCGTCGGATCGACCTGGACGGTCTGTCGAAGCTCCCGGAGCGCGTTCTCCTCGTCCCCTTCGAGAAGCGCGTTCAGCGCTTCCACGTAGCGAGGGCGCGGCGCGGGTCTTCTCCGTCGGAGAATCCAGACGATCAGCCCGGCGACCGCAAGAAGAAAGAGGAGGCCGAGCAGAAGGACGGCCGGGGATTCGGGTCTGCCGTAGTTGCCCAGCATGCGGGTTCCGTTCTATGGCCTTTCGGAGAGCGGGTTGCCTTCGTCTTCATCGACGACCGGAATGTTCCGGAGGGCGATCAGCTCCTTCTCGTATTGCTTGTTCCGCATTCGGAGCTCCCGGATCCGAAACTGCAGCCGGATCGTGTGCACGAGAAGGTACAGGAACGTGAGCAGGGACCCGAGGAGGAACGCCAGGAAGAGCGCGAGCACGAGCGGGACGTCGTAGAACGTTCCGAAGTACAGATTGAGCTTGACCCGCGGTTCCGGGTTCAGGACGGCGATGCCGAGCACGAGCAAGAGAATCAGAAGGAGCAGGAAGGACGTCAGGATTCGGCCCACGGTTTGTTCCCGCCTTTCCTCGGTGGATCCGCTTCCGTGTCGGGATTCTAGGGGGCTCGGCGGGGTCTGTCAATGCCCTTCGGGCGCGGGTCTTGCGCCGCGCCGCTTCTGTCTCCCGTGTCGTCGGACGCGCGGGTCCCAGACGACGAGGTCTGTCTTGCTCCGGAGACGGGGGGCGGGGCAGAGCGGCGAGTTGCCGCGCGCCGCGCGCGGCATGTTTGAGCAAGCGAGCCTCACCCTCGGCGCCGGAGCTTCCCGTCTTCGCTGGATCGGATCCGCGTTTTCCTGTCGCCGCCACCCGCCGTGGTTGCGTTGGTGAACGGCGGGTCTCTCCTTCGCGCCGCATGCGCGAAGGAGCTTCCTCGCCACCCCGTCGCTCTTCGCGACGGGGAGCCCCGGCTCGGTCGTGTCGGCGGCTGTCCGCTCGATGCTCGCCAGTCGCCCTTTCGGGCTAGGAAATAGGGTATCAGGTACCGAATTTAGAAGGCGAACGAGCCGGAGACGCGGTGCGTGTCGTCGAGGTCCGCGTTCGTGAGAAACGCGTAGTCGAGAGAGAGCGCGTTCCCTCCGAACGGAATCCGGAAGCCCGCGCCCGCGGCGAAGGCGTTCTCCCCCGAGCGTTCCTGTCCGAGCCGAAGCGCGAGGCGTTCGCGGAAGAAGTACTCGAGCCCGAGCCGGAGGTCGGCGCTCGCCTCGCCCATCCAGTAGGCGGTCGCGTACTTCCTCCCCTCGAAGCGCGCGTCGATGTCCGCCGCAAGAGTGAGCCTTCCCCCGATCGAGGGGAGATGAAACGGATACGAAACGCCGAGCTTCACCGTCGGCAGGATGGTTTCCGTCTCTTTCTTCCATGCAAGAAACGTCGTGGTCGCGTCCTGCACGTTGATCCCGACAGAGAGACGCCTCCACGGGCGGAGCAGGGTCCCGACGTCGAAGCCGATTCCGAGGGCGGAATCGTCGCCGATGCTCTTGCGGAGGATCTTCGCGCTCCCCCCGACCGCCGCCCAACTCTTCCAGAGGCGGCCGTACGAGAAGAAGAAACCCCACTCCGCGTCGCTCACCCAGCGGGAGACGTACGGCCGGAGCGTCGTCGAGTCGAGCTCCGTGTAGCCGATGTCGTCGATCCCGGTCCGCACGAACGAGAAGCCGAACGCGGCGCGGTTCTCGTTCGCCGTTCCGAGCTGCTGCACGAAGCTCCCTGCGTCGTAGTTCACGAGATCCCCGAACCGTTCCGAGTGCATGAAGACGATCTCGCGCCGCTCGACGAAAATCATGCCGGCCGGATTCCAGTAGCCGGCGGTCGCGTCGTCCGCGACGCTGACGAACGCGCCCCCCATGCCGAGAGCGCGCGCCCCGATTCCGGTCGCGAGGAACTCGCCGCCGTACTTCGCGAACCCGAATGATTCCGGCGCGAGACCGATGAGGAGGAGCCCTGCGAGAAGCCCACTTCTTTTCATGCTGCCGACGAATTTCCTTTCGGGAGCCTTTGGCCGGCCGAGGCGCGGCCGTGTGGGGGGCTCAATCGCGGGTCGGAGCCGAACTCCAAGGTGAATTGTACCCCTTCCGCGCTTCCGGGTCAAGACCACCTCCCCTTTCTTCCTTCCCAGAGGGCCCGAAGCCGGGAAAGCTCTCCCCCCTCCCTCGCCGCCGGGCGCCCCGCCCGCTCGAGCTCCCCCCTCCTCCGTTCCCTCGCTCGCTTCATCGTTTCGACCGCGCGATCGAAATCGTAGAGGGCGTTTCCTTCCCCCCAGGTGAACGGCGGGACGTAGCCCCCGACGAGCCCCCTCTCTCCGAAGAGGTTGCTCGCCGCGCCGACGACGGCCCCCGTTCCGATCCGCGTTCCGATCGCGCTCTTCACGTGGTCCCCGATGAAGCAGCCGAGCTTCCGAAGCCCGGTGTCGACCGAGCCTTCTCCCCAGTCGACGCGGATCGTCCCGTAGTTGTTCTTTAGGTCCGAATTGTTCGTGCCGGCGCCGAGGTTGACCCACTCCCCGACGTACGCATGCCCGAGAAAGCCCTCGTGCTGCTTGTTCGAGAAGGCGCCGAAGACGGTCTCCTCCACCTCGCCCGCCGCCCGGCTCCCCTCGCCGATCGTCGTCCCGGGCCCGATGCGGGAGCCGGACTTGATCCGTGCGTCCGGGCGGATCCAGAGAGGTCCCCGGAGCACGGCGTGCGCCTCGATGGCGGCCCGCTCCCCGATGCGGACCGGGCCGCCCTTCGCGTCGAGGAGGACGAACGGTTCGATCGCCGCGTCCTTCCCGAGGAAGACGCCCGCTTGTCCGAGGACGCGCGCGTCGGGAAGGTCGCCGCCGGATGCGGGCGCGTACGTGAAGCAATCAAGATCGGGGCGCCGGCGGCACGCGTCGAGAAGGGACCCGTCCTCTCCGATACGGCGCGCGTTCCCTGCCACGAGGTCCCACGGGTTCTCCACGATCGCTCCCGATCCCTCGGATGCCGGAAGATCCCCGCGAAGGTCATCGAGGAGCGGATCGTCCCCGCCGCCCGCGGCGCGTTTGGAATCCGCGAGGACCGCGAGGATCCTCCCTCCGTGCGTCCACGCGCGCGGCCGATCGCCGTTCGTTCGGATCGTCTCCGCGAGCGACGGCTCCGGGATCGAGAGCCGGTTCACGAAGAGAACGCATTCCGACTCGCTCGTGTCGAACCCCGCATCGAAGAGAACGAGACGCCAACGCTCCTCGAACGTGAAGCCCCCGAAGAGAAGGCGCTCGAGAGGGCGGACCGGAAAAAGACCGCGAAAGGGGCCGCTCCGGGCTTCGTCAGCGAAGAGGACGCGGGCCAAGGGCCTCTCCTGGGCGGCGTCGTGCCGAGGGCCGGACTCGAACCGGCACGAAGTTGAGAACTTCAGCGGATTTTAAGTCCGCGGCGTCTACCCGTTTCGCCACCTCGGCGCTTGCGGGCGGAAACGGAGCGGAGAGAAAGGCGGCACCCGGATTCGAACCGGGGATCAAGGATTTGCAGTCCTCTGCCTTAGCCACTTGGCTATGCCGCCTCGCGCAGGCTCGCAGGGCTTCATGGACGACGATGGAGCGGGAAACGGGACTTGAACCCGCGACATCCACCTTGGCAAGGTGGCGCTCTACCACTGAGCTATTCCCGCTCTCCATAACAACGAACGTTCGGGCGGCGGCCCTCCGTCACGCGTCCGGATAGAACCGCTCGCCCCTCTTCCGGTAACGACCGGCCCAATCATAGTACCGGATCCGGAGCAGGTCAACCAGCATTCGGGACGCATCCCGAAGCGGATCGACGCGCGTGTCCTCCCGGTTGATCCAGACGACCGGGATCTCGCGGACGGCGAGCCCGTGTTTTCGGGCGACGAAGAGGATCTCCACGTCGAAGCTGTATCGATCAATGCGGAGGAGCGGCAGAAGCGGAAGGAGCGCGCTTCGCCGAAACGCCTTGAAGCCGCATTGGGTGTCCGAGAACCCGGAGAGGGAGAGAAGGCGGACGATTCGATTGTAGACCCGTCCCATCGTCTCCCGATACCACGGCTGGCGGACGCGGACATCCGACCCCGGGAGGTCGCGCGAGCCGATCGCGAGGTCGCACCCGGCCTCCAGAGCGGCGAGCAGCTTCTCCGCTTCCTCGATCGGCGTGGAGAGGTCGGCGTCCGAGAAGAGAACGAACGCGCCCCTCGCTTCCTCGATCCCGCGGCGGACCGTGTATCCCTTCCCGCGGTTCGTCTCGTTCCGAAGGGGGCGGCATTCCGGGCGGCGCTCGGCGAAGGCGCGCGCGAGGCGGCTCGTTTCGTCGCCGCTCCCGTCGTCGATCGCGAGGATCTCGAAGGGCGCGCCCCGCCCGGAGAGGTACGCGTGAATTCGTTCAAGAGACGCGGGGAGGACCTTCTCTTCGTTGAAGGCCGGCACGACCACCGAGAGGCGCGGAGGGCTCCCCGGGCTCTGTGGATCGCTCAACGCTCGTCCCCGGCGGTCCGCATCACGAGCGTGGCGGTGACCCAGGCTTCGTCGAAGCCGGCGTCCTTCGCCCGATCGAGGAGGAGGCGCGCCTCCTCCCGCGTGAGGCAATCCCCGACCCGGACCTTGTAGTACGGCTCCAGGTACTCGACGTAGATCTTCTCACGGAAATGCGCTCGCGCGGACTCTGCGAACGCCTTTGCCTTTTCCGGTTCGCGGGTCGCGTAGAGCTGCACGCGATATCCGGAGACGTGCCGGACGGCGATCGAGGCCGACTCGGGCGGCGCGGACGGCAGGGGCAGCGGCTCGTCCTCAGGTACGGCGTGAAGAACCGGCTCGGCCTCCTCCGCGGGAAAGGCGACCGACCGTCTCTTCTCCGCGGCGGTCGTCTCGGGAGAGCGAACGTAGGTGTCGATCTCTTCCGCTTCGGTCTTTCGGACCGGCTCGCCCGAGCCGCGCGGTTCGAGGCCGGCGCAACCGAGGACGCCCGCGATCAGGAACACGGCGAGCGAGGCTCCCGCCGGACGCATGATCTGTCTCATGGCGATCCCCCTCCTCGCTTCCACTATAGCCGGAGCGCGCGTGAGGGTTCAAGGGGAAGACGAACCCGGTCGGGAAACGGTGACCGACACCCTCGGGAAGACGGTGTCGGTCGCTAGCATTCCCTCGCCACTAGTTCAGGTAGCCCAGGGCGCGGAGCTGCTCGCGGAGCATCGCGTCGTCGGCGTCCCCTCCCTCTTCGGGGACCGGAGAGGTGAGCACATAGGTCTCGGCGACGGGAGGATGCGCGGCGAAGTGCGCCTCCTCGAACGCGGGCGCGAGAACCCTCCCGACCATCGCCTCTCCGACCGGAAGCCCCATCATGTAAAGGGCGGTCGGGGCGACGTCGTACAGGTCCGCGTCTCCCCCGAGCGCCCCGCGGCGGATGCCGGGACCCTTGACGAGGAGGATCGCTTCCAGGCTGTGCTCGCCGGAGATCTTCGCGTAGGTCTCCTCGACGACCTCGCTCGCCGGGAACGACCCGCGTCCCGGAACGACGAGCCGCTCCGCGGCGACCTCTCGGACCGGCAGAACGGTGACGATGAAGTTCCCTATCTCGTCGATGTTCACCCCGAACACCGGCTCCCCCGTCCGCTCGACGCGGACGTCGCGGATGAAGGCATCGAGCCCGGGCGGGAGGTCTCGGCCTCGTTTCGGCTTGAGGTGCATGGTCGAGGCGAGGTTGACGCCGTCGATCGTCTCGTCGAGCCCGAGCGCCCGGAGGAAGTTCTCCGTCCGGATGAGGCGGACCGCTCCCGACTCCTCGGTCTCGATCGCCTGCTGGCCGTGGTCGGAGACGACGAGAACGGACACGTTCTCCGGCGCGAACCGGAGGATCTTCGCCATCACCCGGTCGGTCGCCTCGTAGATGTCCGGGATGTGATGGCGGTGGCGGGCCGCTTCTTCCGGCGTGACATCCGCGAACTTTTCGGGCTCGAAGTATTTCCAGCAGTAGTGGCAGGTCACGTCGATCGCGTTGTCGTAGAACGCGGCGAAGCGGGGCGTGTGCCTCTCGTACAGCTCGAGGAAGACGTCGCTATGGATGAGCATCTTGAGGCGGCGGAGCGCGACGGTCTTCTCGGTGAAGTCCATCCGCCCGGTCATGACCTCGAACGCGGAGCGGAAGGTGGAGAGCTTCACGCCATATTGGACCATGCGGACGGAGAACTCCGCGTACTTCCCGAGATTCCGCTTCCTCCCCCCCTTTTCGAGCATGGCGAGCTCGCGGATGAACTGAAGCTCCTTCGGGTAGGTTTCCGGACCGCGGGCGAAGAGATCGGGGATGAGGAAGCCGGGAACCGGGCGCGGCGGCCAGGTGACCGGCCATCCGAGGAGGCCGATCGTCCATCCCTTCTGCTCGGCGATATCCCACAGCCGCGGCGCGCGGACGTCCGACGCGGAGCTGTAGAAGCTCTCGACCCCGTGCGTCCAGAGAGGAACGCCGCTCCCGATCGTGGTCCAGAGGATCGGCGACATAAGCGGCGGGATCGACTCGAGGTCGAAGCGCGTGCCTTCCTGTTGAAGGGCGCGGAAAGTCGGGAGCCTCCCCTCGGCATCGAGCGGATCGATGATCTTCCATGTCGCCGCGTCCACGCCGAGGATGAGCAGGCGCGGCTCGTCGTCGAGCTCGATCGGCCGGTGGGAGAGCCAGGACCCGACCGGCGGAAGAAGAAGGAGCGCCGCGACGGGGAGAAGAAGAAGCGCCGGTCGCGGCCTTCCTTCGGCGAGAAGAACGCGCGCGAGCAGGCGCCCGATCTGGTAGCCGCCCGCGAGGAGGAGCACGAAGCCGATCGCCCCGGCGGCGAGCACGAGCGCGCGCGATTCGAGAAAGAGCCGCGCCGCCTGAAGGTAGAGGAGCGAGCCCCCGATCGGCGCGGCGACGAGGGCGACGAAGACGCCGAGAAAGCGTGCCCCGCCCTGCCCGGGATCCCGCGGCGAGAGGAGGCCGACGATCGCCGCGAGCACGAACAAGGGAACCGATGCGGCGAGCGGCAGGAGAACGAAAACGAGCCCTCCCGCCCTCGCGGAATCGATGAAACGCTCGTTGAGGGAAAGAAGCGCGAGGGCCGCGAGAAGGGCGGTCCACGCGGCGGCGAGCACCGCGAGCAGCCACGAGCGGAAGGCGAAAGCGCGCATCACGAGTCCTTTCTCTATGAGGAAGCTTCCCCTAGAAGATCGGCATAGACCTCCGCCAGCCTGACGGATGCGTTTCGCCAGCCGTGGCGTTCCCTGGCCAGGCGGGTCGCCTCCGGGTCCGGCTCCACTCGGTCCAAATGATAAGAAAACCGGTCGACCCGCGCGACCGTGACGTGCTCGAGAAGGTCGTCGAAGCCGCGCATGCCGAACGCGGTCGAGATCACCGGGAGGCCGGATCCGAGGTACTGCAGGACCTTGATGTTCGAGCCGGACCCGAAGCGGATCGGGTTCAGGCCGATGTCCGCGGCGCGGAAGTAGGGGACGATATCCGGGACCGGGCCGGTGAAGAAGACGCGGTCGCTCGCGGAACGCTCGAACGCGCGGCCGATCCCCCCCGCGACGAGAAAGAGAACGCCGGCCGGCGCATGCGGGGCGATCGCGCGGAGGATCGACTCGACGGCGTCCCGGTTCGGGGAGACATCCGAGCCGGCGAAGAGGGCGATGCGGCGCGCGGCCGGAAGCCCGAGACGCGCGCGGATCGCGCGCTTCTCCTCGTCGGTCGCCGGTCGGAAGCGCTCCTCGTCGAAGCCGTTCGGGACGACGGCGATCTTCTCCGGGTTCGCACCGAACGCGCGGACGAACTTCTCGCGATCCTCCTTCGTCGTCGCGAGCACCCGATCCGCGCGAAGGACGGCGTTCCGCTCGAGCGCGGCGAGCTTCGCGGCGTGGACGCGCGGGAAGAGGAAGCGCCGAATCTCCCCTTCGTACCAGTCGCTCTCGAAGTTGTGGCTTCCGTAGACGACGGGGATCCCCCGCGGCACGCGGCGCATCCAGGGCGTCAGCCAGAGGGAATCGAACTGGACGAGATCCCACTCTTCCCGAAGCCTGCGCGCCGCGGCTCCGGGAAAGAGGTCGTGCGCGGCGGAGACGTGAAAGAACGGAACCGCGCGCATTCTTTCGATGTAATAGAAAAGGGTCTGAAGCGGCGAGCGGAGGCGGATCTCGAGCACGCCGCCGGGAAGACGTCTCTCGCCGGCGGGGCCCCGGAGGCCGGTCAGCGAGACGAGCGTCCGCTCGTACGCGTCCGGAAGATGGCGGTACAAGCTCCCGATCCGCTCGGCCCCCGCGCCGAGGTTCTCGTCGATCGGAATCGAGGAGAGGCCGAGAATCTTCTTCATGCTTCATATACCCGGCGGTACGCCTCGAGCATCCGCTCGAACGAGAACTCGGTCTTGGCGCGCTTCCGGGCCGCCTCCGCCCGTTGCCTGGATGCGGCGGGATCCGAGAGAGCCTCGCGCATCGCCTCCGCCAGCGCTTCCGCGTTCTCGGGGGGGACGAGAAGCCCGTCGGTTCCGTGGCGGATCGCCTCGACGCTCCCGTCGACCGCCGTGGCGACGATCGGAACGCCGGCCGCCATCGCCTCGAGGATCGTGAGCGGAAACCCCTCCCATCGCGAGGGGAGAACGAAGAGGTCGAACCGGCGAAGGAACGGCCCCGCGTCCGGCACTGCTCCGGCAAAGCGGACGGCTTCGCCGAAAGCGAGGCGCCGCGCCGCTTCCTCGAGCTCGCCGCGCACGGAGCCTTCCCCCACGATGAGGAGCGCCGCTTCCGGACGCTCCTGTCGGAGCCGCGCGAAGGCATCGAGGAGGAGATCGAACCCCTTCTGCGTCTCGAGGCGCCCGATCGCTCCGATCCGAACGCGCGCCCAAGGAGGGAACGGGTCCTCGCCGCCCTCTTCGCCCTCTTCTCTTCTCTCCCCGATTGGGATCCCGTTTCGGATGATCGTGATCCGGCCGGGATCGATCTTCCAGTAGCGGACGAGGCTCTCTCGGACCGCCTCGGAGACCGCGACGATTCGGTCGTCGAACCGGGCAACGATCCGCTTCGTCGATCGATCGCGAAGGCCGCACGATTCCCACCGCACGTGCTCCGTGGCGACGACCCTTCGGACGCCGGCCCGCTTCGCGGCAAGCGAGGCGAATCGGTCTCCGAGCGGCCAGGTCCTATGGACATGAACGATGTCCGGGCGGATCTCTTCGGCCGCCCGCATGAAGGGGAGTGCGCGCGCCAAGCAATCCGTTTCCTGGAAGGGGATCGCCTCGACGCCGGACCGTCGGAGCTCCTCGCGGAAGGTCTCCGCTTTCTCCGACGCGAAGCAGAGGACCTCCGCCCCTTGCGCCGCGAAGGCGGAGGCCAAGAGAAGTGTGATCCGCTCGGCGCCGCCGAACGATCGCCCCGTGTCCACGTAGAGGATGCGGCGTCCTTTCATCGGATCACGCGAGCGACACGGTCTTCCCGTCCTTGCGGGCCGATTCGGTCGCCGCCTCGAGGCCGCGCACGACGGCGAGTCCCTCCTCCCCCGTCGCGCGCTCGGGCCTTCCGTTCGTGATCGCGCGGAGGAAATGGTTCGCTTCGGTCTTCAGGGGTTCCGAGTCGTCCAGCTTCGGGGTAAAGATGTCGCCGAACCGGTAGGCGAGATGGAACTCGCCGAAAGTCTCGTAGTGCGGCTGCACCGAAACCCCCTTGTCGTAGATTCGGATCTTCTCGAGCGTCTCCACGTCGTCGTAGACGACCATCTTCTTGCTCGCGACGAAGGTCGATCGCCGGATCTTGCACGGGTCGAGCCAGCTCACGTGGATGTGCGCGAGGACATCCCCCGGATAGCGGAGGGTGAGAAACGCGACGTCCTCCACCGGCCGGCGGATGAAGGACTGCGCGTGCGCGCTCACGGAGAGCGGCCGGTTGTTCAAGACGTAGTTCAGGATCGAGATGTCGTGGGGCGCGAGATCCCAGATCACGTTGATGTCTTCTTGGAAGATGCCGAGGTTGACGCGGGTGGAGGCGACGTAGTGGATGTCGCCGATCTCTCCGCTCTCCAGGAGCTGCTTCACCTTGTTCACGGCGGCGGTGAAGAGGAACGTGTGCCCCACCATGAGGGCGCTCCGCTTCTTCTCGGCCGTTTCGACCAGGTCCTCGGCGTCGGCGACGGAGAGGCTGAGCGGTTTCTCGATCAGCGTCGCCTTCCCCGCCTCGAGGAAACGCTTCGCGATCGAATGATGGCTCGCGACCGGCGTCGCTACGACCGCCCCATCCACCTCCGAATCCTCGAGCGCGTCCTCGAGGCGCGTCGTCGTTCGGACGTGAGGATAGAGAAGCCTCATGTGAGCCAGCCGCTGTTCGTTCGTGTCGACACAGTACTTCACCTGGGAGTCCGGAAGCTGGGTGAAGATGCGGATGAAGTTCGGACCCCAGTAGCCGCAACCGATGACCGCGATCTTGTGCATGTCGTTCCCTTCCTCTAGTATGCGCCTCTTCCGAAGAGGATGACCGGAATCGTTCGAAGTAGGATCTCGAAGTCGAGTTTTAAGGACCAATGATCGATGTAGTATAGATCGAGAAGAACCATCTCGTTGAACGGAACCTCGCTCCTTCCGCTCACCTGCCAGAGTCCGGTAAGGCCCGGCTTCGCGTCGAGGCGCCTCTTGTGCCACTCCTTGTAGTATTGCAGCTCGTAGAGGATGGGAGGCCGGGGCCCGACGAGGCTCATCTCCCCCTTGAGCACGTTGTAGAGCTGGGGAAGCTCGTCGAGGCTCGTCTTGCGGAGCATCACCCCGATGCTCGTGACGCGCGGATCGCGGGTCATCTTGTACACCGGTTTCTCGGACGCTTCCCCCTCGATCTTCAGCTCCCGTCCCGAAATGAAGTCGTTCGCGTATTCCCGGTGGATCCGGTCGTCGGTGTCGGTCCGCATCGTGCGGAACTTGTAGAACTCGAAAGGTACTCCCCTCTGCCCCGCGCGGGTCTGCCGGAAGAAGACCGGTCCGGGCGAGAGGATCTTGATGCCGAGCGCGATCATCGCGAAGATCGGAAGAAGAAGAACGAGCAAGATCGCCGCCGTCACCACGTCGAAGAGGCGCTTCACGAAATAGGAAACGCCGCGCATCGGGTTCTCGCGCACGCCGAGCATCGGGATTCCGTCGACCCGCTCGATCGTCGCGTGGGATGCGAAGAGCTGAAACTGGTCGGAGACCATCTTCACGGGGACCTTCCCGCGCATGCAGCGCGAGATGAGGTCGATCATCTGCTCTTCGTTTAGACCGCGGACCGCCACGAAGATCCTCTCGATCTCCTTTTCCTCGACGATCCGCTCGATGTCCGCCGTCGTTCCGAGGATCGGCGCGTCTCCGACCGTTGTTCCCTTCCTCTGCGGATCGTCGTCGATGAAGCCGGCGATCTCGTAGACGTGGTTCATCGTGAGGCGGGCGAGGCGGACGAAGTGGAGGCCCGTCTCCCCCGCCCCGACGACCGCCACGCGGCATCGGAACGGATCGCGCTGCTGATTCCGGAGAATCCTCACGCGGAGGATCCCCACGCGGACCACCGAGAGAAGAAGGATGCAGAGAGCCCAGGCGATCAGGAGCACGAGGCGTCTCTCGAGGAAGTAATGCGTCTTCGTCACGAACGCCGTGGCGAGGATGATGAGGACGCCGATGTTCACGCTGTTGAAGATCCCCATCATCTGGTCGAACACGGAAAGATACACTTCGCGGCGATAGAGCCCGTGGGCGCCGAAGATGAGGATCCAGAGAGCCAAGACCCCGAGAAGCGCGTAGACGTGGACCGGCTCGAACGGGATATGCGTGTCGAAGAAGCCGGAAAGGAGCCGGAACCAGAACGCGGCGAGGAAGCAGGCGACGATCACGGCGGCATCCGTCGCGACCAGCAGGAGGGCGCGATTGCGGGTCTCGCGCCTTCTTCGTTCCGCCCGGCTCTCCCTCATCCCTCTTCCTCTCGATCCTTTAGGCGTGGAGCGCCTCGCGAAGGGCCCCCGCGACCTCGTCGATCTGAGCCTCGGTCAGCTCGGCGTACATCGGGAGCGACAACCCTTGGCTCGCGACCCGCTCCGCGCGCGGGAAGCTCCCCGGCCGATGGCCGAGATGCCGGTACGCCTTGAGGAGATGAACCGGGATCGGATAGTGCAGCCCGGTCGCGATCCCCTTCTCGGCGAGCCGCTCCCTCAGCCGGTCCCTCTCCTCGGAGAGAACGACGAAGAGATGATAGACGTGGCGCCTCCCCTCCCCCTCCTTCGGGAGGACGAGAGGAAGCCCCTGGAGCTTCTCCTTGTAAAGCGCCGCCGCGCGTCTCCGTTTCTCGAGCCATCCCTCGAGATGGCGCAGCTTGACGCTGAGAATCGCGGCCTGGATCGCATCGAGGCGGTGATTGAATCCCTCGATCGTGTGGTCGTGCTTCTCGACGCGCCCGTGATCGACCATAAGGCGCACGTGCGAGGCGACTTCTTCGTCGTTCGTGACGAGGGCTCCGGCATCGCCGTAGGCCCCGAGGTTCTTTCCCGGATAGAAGCTGTAGCAGACGGCCCGCCCGAGCGACCCGAGCTTCTTCCCCTGATAGTGCGCCCCGTGCGCCTGCGCGCAATCCGCGATCACGACGAGGCCGCGCTTCTCCGCGATCTCGAGGATCGGCCCCATGTCGGCGGGTTGTCCGAAGAGATGCACGGGGAGAATGCACCTCGTCTTCGGCGTGATCGCGTCCTCGAGGGCGTTCGGATCCATGTTGTAGAACTCGGGTTCCACATCGACGAACCGGACCGAAGCTCCCGCTTGGGTGATCGCCTCCGTCGTCGCGATGAACGTGTTCGGGACGGTGATCACCTCGTCCCCGCGCCCGATCCCGCAGGAGACGAGAGCGAGTTGAAGCGCCGAAGTTCCGGAGCTCGTTCCGACCGCGAAGCGCGCCCCCACGTACGACGCGAACGCGGTTTCGAACTCCGCGACCGGCTTGCCGCCGATGAAGCTCGTGCTCTCCAGGATCGTGTCGATCGCGCCCCGGATCTCACCCTCGATGCTGCGAAGCTGTGCTTTCAAGTCCACGAACGGTATCGACATCTTTCGGCTCCTCGAAGGGCGGGTCCTCCCCCGCCTCTCTCGTTCGCGAAGAGGTCCGGCCCGCTCTCCGCACGATTCCGATTCTCCGGGGCAAACGGGGGCCGGACGGCCCGCTCGAGAACGTTTCTTGGATCGGTCCCCTTCCGCTCGCCGGAGAGACGGGGCGGGGGGCCCGCGGCCTGCCGGACGACGAGGCGTCCGACGGCGACTCCGGAAAACGAATCGCGTTCGCTCACGAAGTCCCGCAGATAGTAGTTTCGAATGAAAGAGGACCGCCGGAGGGCGACCTCGAGGTCGTAGAGGCCCGGTTCGAGATCGGCCGGAATCGTCCATCGGATCGTGTCCGCGACGAGCGCTCCGACCGGCCATTCCTCGGGCGGATAGGCCCCTCGTAGGAGGTTCCGCATGGTTCGCGCCCGCGCGAGCCGGCCGGTTCGGATCTCGCGGGCTTTCCGCTCCCACTTCGCCCATGCGCCGCCCGCCGCGCCTCCGGCTTGCACGAGGCGAAGGTAGACCTTGTGTGGGAGCGGATCGTCGGTCTCTCCTTCTTTCGACCAGTAGCAGGCGAGCGCGACCGTTCCTCCCGCGTGGATCGTGTCCGGGGACGCGAGCGCCCCCGCGAGACGAACGCGGTTCGGGAAGAGATGGTCCGCGCGCGAGGCCTCGGCCGGAAGCGCCTCGACGCGGGCGGAGAGAACCGCGGTCTCTTCCCCTCCGCCTTCCGCATCATCATAGCGGAACGCGAACAGGTGACAGCGGTCGCGCGCGTAGATCTCCCGGTAGCGCTTGGGATCGCGCCGGAACTTCTCCAGGGTCGGCTCGTAGAGTCCGGGATCGAGGCTCGCGAGGTAGCTCGTGTATCGATCGCGAAGCCGGAAGTTGATGAGTACATAATCGACATCATAATGCTTGAGAATACGCGCGGTTTCGGCACCGGAGACGTAGGGGCTCATCGACCGGATCATGTCGCGTACGCGCTCTGGCGCGAGCGGGTCGCCGGTCGAGCTGTGCTGCTCGAGAACGGCAATCGTCTTCTGCGGCGTGCAGGCGGGGATCAGGTAGCCGGTGATCGGGTCGGTCGCCACCGCCGCCCGCGCCGGAAGCTCCCTCTCCATGAACGCGAAGAGATCGCTCCACGCCTCGGGTCTGGGCGCGTCGGCGAGCCGGCACGGCTTCGCGGCGAGGCGCATCCGGAGGTCCTCGGCGTCCGCCGAGCGAAGGCTTCCGGCGAAGAGGGCAGAGAGGACGAGAAGCCCCGCGAGCGCGCCGATCCTCCGCGGCGCCGGCTTCCCGCGCGCGGCGGTCTCCGTCCAGCGCGCGGCCAAGAACCCGAGCACGAGGAACTGCCCGCCGAACCAGACGATCCGCCCGAGAAGGTATCCGACGAGGGGGACGAGGAGCGGCGCGAGGAGTGGGTTCAGGATGAGGAGGAACGGGAGGAGCGCCGTCGAGACGGCGAGGAGAACCCCGCGATCCTGGCCCGCCCGGGGGAGGAGGAGAAGGGCGAGCGGAATGCCGGCGAGGCCGAAGAGCCCTACGCGATCGAACGCGAGAAGTGGGTTCGCCGTGTAGAGACGTTCGGTCACGTGCACGATCCCTTGGAGGTGCGTGTGGATCGGGTCGAGCGGCGGGTAGCTCGTCGCGAGCCTCCAGATTCCGATCGGAAGGGCGCCGGCGGCGAGGAAGACGAGGGAGACGAGCGCGGGCTTGCGCGCGCCTCTCCCCGCGGGCGCGATCGCGAGCGCAATCCAGTAGAGCCCGCCGAGAAGGAGCGCGGTGACCGCGGAGAAGACGTGGATCCCCATGAGCGCGAAGCCGGTGAGGAAGAGGCCGACCGCGGGGGCTCTCCCTTCTCGCACGGCGCGGAGCACGAGCCAGAAAGCGCACCAGACCGCCGGAGCGGCGAAGAGGTAGGGAGATGCGCTCCGTCCGAACCAGGCGCCGAACACGCCTCCCTCCCACGAGAGGACGGCGAAGGCGAGAGCGAGAACCGCCGCCCTACTCCGGCCGAGGCTCTCCCGCGCGAGCGCGTGGAAGGAGAGCGCGAAGAGAAACGCGGTGAGCGCGGGGAGCGTGTCATGAACCGCGCGAGCCCCGACTCCCGCGAGCGAGCCGGCCGCCGCCGCGGCCGGAAGGACGAACCCCTTCCGCGAGTCAAGGCGCTGGTCGGTGCTCTTCGCGTAGTAGCTCGTGAGGGGGAAGCACTCCCCCGTGTCCTGAATCTCGCGGAGGACGGCGATGTGGTCGAGAGCGTCGCTCGGGAGCGTCACGAGGCCCCCCTTCGCGAGCGCCGCGGCCGCGATGAGAACCGCGAAGAGAAGAAGCGCCGGCGGCGTCTCCCCCACGGTCCTCCGCGCGCGCGCGAAAAGGACCACGGAGGCAACGAGGAGGAGCGGTCGGACGAGCCAAGCGAAGATCCTCGTGCCGGCCCCCGCAAGCTCCCCCGCGAAGAGTGGAAGAAAGGAGACCGCGCAGGAGACGGGGAAGGCTAGCGCGAGCACGTGTTCCTTCCTTGCGTCGCGCGCGCCCCCTGCGGCGGAGAGAAGCGCGTAGCCGACCGAGAAGAAGATCCCCCCCGCCACCGCGAGGAACCGGATCCGTTCGGGTCCGAGCGGGACGAACGTCGCCGCGAACCCGAGGAGCGCGACGGCGCCCGCGAGGACCGCCGCGATGTCGCCGCTACTCCGGTTCTGCTTCAAGGCGTGCCCTTTCCCTTTCGTCGGCTCTCCGCACGGCGACGCGGCTCGCCGAGACGAGGAGCCCGAGCATCGTCCATGTGAAATGCTGCGTGTTCTCGTACCGCAGGAACGCGATCTTGATCTCGTCCACGAAGAAGATCACGAGGATCCCGGATAAGAGCACGACGGTGTACGCCAGCTCGCTCCGCTGGGTCGCGTAGCGCTTCGCCGCGCGGTAGCTCATGCGAAACGCGCGAAACAGCATCCAATAGAAGACGAGGGCGCCCGGGATCCCGATCGTGTGCGCGAGAAACAGAAAGAGACTGTGCGGGTCTTGGTGATCGACGTTCTTCTCATCCACGCCCTGGAAATAGAAGGGGCCATAGCCGATCCAGGGGCTTTCCTTGATGCGTCCCCATGCCTCGCTCCACCGTTGTGCGCGCGTGTCCGGCATTCCGCTGATGAACTTCGTCTTTCCCAACCGGCCGAAGAGCGAGGCCGTTTCCGTGTACCTGTCCAGGACGAGGGCGGAAGCATAGAAGATCAAGGACGCCGTGATGAGAACCGGAAGGAGCTTCTGGTAGTTGATGATCTTGCGGGCGATCCAAACGAGATAGACGATGCCTGCTATAAGGCTGAGGAAGGCTCCGCGCGTTGCGGTCGCGAGAAGAAGCATGATCGCAATCCCGAGGAGAGGGGTCCAGACGAGCTGCTTCAGCACGGCCCTCTCGTTCAGAACACGGATGAGCAATATCGGGATGAAGATCGCGAGATACTCCGCGAACATCTCGTAATCCCCGAAGACCGAGCCGACGCGGATCCCTTGTACGGTAGCGATCTGCACGCTCTTCACGCGGAGGATTTCGAAAACGTACGCGTAGCGGGGCAGCCATAGCTCCACAATCGCCACGAGCGTGACGAAGCAGAACGATACGAGAAGCGCGTTCAGGACGAAGTGGATGTCCCTCTCCGTCCGAATCAGGTTCACCACCAGATAGAAGATGAGAATCGACGAGATGTAGATGCGGAACTTGGCCACCGCCTGGGCCCAGTGTCCGGGGTCCACCGCCGCGAACGAGATCACGTAGCAGAGGGTGAGAAGGATGAGCGGAACCTCGAGCCCGGACGTGATCGGCCTTCTCTCGTATCCGAGAGCCACGCGGAGAATCCAGAACGCGAAAATAATGAACGCGAAGATGACCGTGGTGCTTCCGATCGTTGTGTACTGCGGGAAGGGGATGATGAACAGCATGAAGCCGACCGACCAGCGGCTCGGCAATAGGAACGCCGCAACGAGGACGGCGGCGCCCATCAGGAACTCGATCATCCGCTTGCTCGGGCTGAGGATCTGTCCGGAGAGGATGAACCCGATCCCGGCCGCAACGAGAAGAGAGACGCCGAGCCCCACGACCTCCGGCCGCACGCTCCGCACCCGCTCGCCGAAACGCCCCGGGTTTGGCCTCACGGAAGCACCTCCAGCGTGTCGAGGACGGTCCATCCGGTTCGGATCGCGCCGCGTTCGAGCCCTCGGATCCTTCGCACCGGAAAGAAACGCGCCTCGTCCGCCGCCGCCTCGATCTCGTAGATCCCCGGCGGAAGATCGGAGGGGACGCGGACGAAATGGCTGTCGGCGACGACGTCCCCTTCCCTCCAGAGGAGGTACGGGTAGTCCGGCTCGCCGAGCAAGAACGCGTTCCACTGGCGCCGCGCCGGATCCCTCCGAAGCGCGAAGCGCTCGGGTGCGCGCATTCCGAGAGGCTGCGCGCGCACATGAAGTTGGACCGGAACCGCCCCGGCGTCCTCTCCCGTGAGCTCCCAGCGGGTGATCAGGACTCCTCCCTCGCCCGGTCTCGCCCGTTCGGCGCCGTACCGGGCCTCCAGAAGAACGAGGCCTGCCGCTGTCGGCTGCCGGAGGTGTGGTCTCCCGAGCGGAGGATCGGCGCGCGGGGAATCCTCCTCGTGCGGGGCGGGGGGGCCGTGGACCTTCCAAAGCGACAAGCCCTCCGGCGCGTCGATCCGTTCGAAGCGCTCCGGGCGTTTCTCGATCGCCTCGCGGCAGGAGCGGAACGACTCGCGCCGGATCGCGACGTTGTACGTTCGAAAGTCGCGCGGGAATCGTTCGTTGATGAGTACATAATCGATCTCATGATCATCGAGAATCGCGTCGGCCGCGCCGGCAGAGAGGCGGCCGAGGAGAAAGCGCTGGCTCTCGGCGAGGCGGCGCGGCGCCTCCTTGTCGTTCGGCGAGGAGTGCTGGTCGAGAATCGCCGCCGGGTGGACGAGGCCCTTCCCGAAAAGGGTGTAGCCGGTCACCGGGTCGGAAAGGAGACCCGCGCCCACCGGGATGCGATCGAGAATCCGCTCGAGAGGAAGCTCCCAATCCATTCTGGTTTCGGGAGTTCCGAGCGGGAGATCGCGGCGCGGCTCCGCCCGGGCCGCCGGGGAGAGAACCGTGGCTCCTACCGCGAGGAGGGCGGCGAGGGCGGGAAGCGCAGCGCGCGCGCGTCGTCTCCCCTCCCACCCCCCGCGGATCGCCGCGGCCGCCACGAACCCGGACGGAACGAGGAGCGGGATCCTCCGCGCGAGGTACCCGGCCTTCTCCTCGACGAGCGGAAAGAAGAGCGGGTTCAGGACGAGGAGGAGAACGACCAGCGACGCCGAGACGAGAAAGACCTCGCCCGCTCCGAAGGGCCGCTCCGGCGGCGCCACGAAGGGGAGCAGGAGAAAGGAGACGAACCCGGCGAGCCCGATCACCTGGGCGAGCGTGATCGGATCGATCACCGAAAGGTTTCCGGGAAGAAGGAGAACCCCCTGACGGTGCAGATGTAAAGCGTTCGACGGGGGATACGCGTGAACGAGCCTGAAGACGAGAAACGGAAGCGCGCCGATCACGCTCCCCGCCAGGAAGTGAACCGCCCCGGGCGCCTCGGAGCGGAGCCTTCGGACGAGAAGGAGCCCCGCCGCGAGCGCGCCGCTTCCGAGCCAAACGAGGATCGCGCTGAAGGCGTGGACGCCGGCAGTTCCCGCGCCGAGGAGAACGGCCAGAAGAGTTCCGCGCGTCTTCCGTTTCCGCCGGGAACTCTCGATCGCGAGCGCGGCCGCCTGGATGTAGAGAAGCGGCCCCGCCTTCCCCGGATAGCCGGCGGCGGCGAACCACTCGTCCTCGAGACCTGCGCGACAGAGAAGAAGGAACGCCCCGGCCGCGACCCAGGGGATCGTCCGCCCTCCGAACACGCTTCCCGCAAGCCAGAAGATCGTGAGCACGAGAAGGGCGATGTGCATCTTTCCGAACAGTGCATAGGCGTCCCCGGGGTCCGTTCTCGACAAGGCGCACGCGAGCGCGAAGAGCGTGTGGTTCGTCCCCTTCCGCGGATCGAGAAGCGCCTCCCGCCCCTTGTGGAAGTACTCGCCCGGCAAGACATCGGCGCGCGCGATCTGGAATCGGACGGTTCCGATGTGATCGGGCGCGTCGGTCCAGAAACCCTCGCGCGGGCTCGTCGTCAGGGCAAGGAGAAGAGCGATGCCGGCGAGAGGCCAGAGGCGTGCGTCCCTCTTCGATTCCGCGCCGGGAGGGTCGCCGGCCCACGCGCTCCAGGCGCCGAGAAGGAGGAACGGCGCGAGAAGGGCTCCGAGCGGAAGGCCGGCGACGTGGAACGCGAGAACGAGAAGAGCGAGGATGCCGTGGCCGATTCCCCACGCGAGCGGAATGCGGATGCGGAGCGGGCTTCCCGGGCGGAGCCGTCCCGCGATCCACCATCCGGGAAAGAGCGCGAGCGCGAGAAACGCGGCCGGGAAGCGAGCTTCCGCCGGGAGCGAGCTCCCGAGCGCCGCCGCGCCCCAAAGGGCGGCGAAGAGCGCGCCGCGGATCCATCTCCCTTCGTTCATCGGTTCACGATCTCCTCGGTCCGCCGAACCGTCTCTTCACGAGGAAGAGAAGGTTCTGAATGCCGTCCTTCCACATGTTCAGCTTCACCTCGCCGATTCGCTCGTGGTAGTCGATCGGGTGCTCGCCGAACCGCACGTCCTTCGCCAGGATCGCCTCGATCTTCAGCTCCTCCGAGAAGGCCATCCCGTCCGAACCGGGGGCGATCTTCGGGTAGATCGACGAGTAGAACGCCCACATGCCCGATTGCGAATCCCGGATCGCCCGGAGAAAGAGGAGAAGAGTGGCCGCGGTCAGCACCCAGTTGCCGAACCGGTTCATGATCTGCATCGATCCCTTCTTCCGTAAAGGGAATCGAGAGGCCGACACGAAGTCGAAGCCTCCGTCGAGAAGATGGTCGAGAAGCGGGGCGATCTCCTCGACCGGATAGCTCCCGTCGCCGTCGAGCGTGACGACGATCTCCGATTTCGCGGCGGGGATCCCGGTCTTGTACGCGCGCCCGTACCCCTTCCTCTTCTCGTGAATCACCCGCGCCCCGAGATTCCGCGCCACCTCGCCGGTCCGGTCGGTCGAGTTGTTGTCCACCACCACGATCTCGTCGATGAAGGAGGGCATCCGTTCGATCACGTGCCGGACCCCCTCTTCTTCGTTGTAGCAGGGGATCACTGCGGAGACGGTCTTGTTACGGTACATGCGAAGACTCCATCCTCAACGCGAGTCGCTGTTTCGGAACAGCCAGCGCGCGAGAAGCCGCTTCCCGGGGGCGTTCGACCGTTCGAGAAGCGCGCGCTCCTCCGGCCCGAACACCCCGACCCAACGGACGGCGATCGCGAAGAGCACGACGGCCGCGACGAGTAGCGCGAGAAACCCGGGCGGCGAGCCCGCGTAGGGGCGCGCCGGAACGAGGAGAACGAGCACCGCCGAGGCGAGATAGCACCTTCCGAGGAAGCGCCAAGGGATGCCGATCGGTCCGTAGTATTTCCGCACCGCCCAGCCCCGGAGAAACGGCGAGATCCCGACCGCGAGCGCGACCCCCGGGATCGCCCCGGGGAGGCCGTAGCGCGGGATGAGCAGGAGATCGACGCCGAGGTTCACCGCCGCGAAGAGGGCGGAGAGCGCGAGGTTCACGCCGGTCTTCTCCAAGAGATAGAGCGCCATCGAGTACGGGGTCCCGAAGAAGGACACGTGAAAGATCACGAAGAAGATCTGCGCGTAGGGGCCCGAGGCGGCGCGCTCCGCGCCGTAGAGAACCCGCACGAGGAGATCCCCGTAACACGCGCCGAAGAGCGTGATCGGCGTGACCAAGAGGAAGAGAAGCCGGAAGTAGTGGCGCGTCATTTCCGCGAGGCGGGCGCGGTCTCTCGTGTACACCTCGACGAACGCGGCGAGAACGAGCGGCCAGATCGTCTCCGGAACGAACTCGAGAAGAAGCTGCGGGAGCCGGTACGCGATGTCGAAGATCCCCGCCTCCGCAGCGCTCCGGAAGTGGCCGAGGAGAAGCGTTTCCGACTGGCGCCAGGTGACGAGGTTGAGGATCTCGATCGCGAGAAGCGGTAGGGCGTAGCGGGCGATTCTCGATCCTTCCCGCGGGCCCGGCCTTGCGGCAAGCGATTTCCGGAGAAGCGCGACCGCGACGAGACCGAGAAGAAGATGCGGCAACGAGGTCGCCGCGAGCACGCCGATCACTCCCCACCCGGCTCGGAGCGCACCCCAGGTGAGGAGGAGGATGGCGACGCTGAGAAAGCCCTGAAGAAACGCGAGCCGTTTCGTTTGGAACGTCGCGTTTAGCGCGTTCATCGCGAGGGAGAAGAGCAGGTTCCCCGAGAGGAGCGCGAGCCCCGCGAGGAGCGGGGTGCCGATCGGCGTCCCGTAGAGGGCGTCGATCGTCCCCCGGAGCCCGAACGCGAGAGCGACGAAGAGGACCCAACCCGCCGCTTGGAGAAGGCCGCAGAAGCGAAGGAGCCGGAGCGATCCCGCGCCGCTCGACTCCCGCTCGGGGAGATAGCGAAGGATCGCGTTCCCCATCCCGAGACCGATGATCGCCGCCGCGAAGGCGAGCGCCGTCCGCACGATCGCGAGCTCTCCGTACGCTTCCGCCGAGAGAAGACGCACGACGAGCATCGACGCCCCCAGCGAGAAACCGAACCGGAGCGCCTTCGCGAGAAGGCTCCACGGGACCGCCGAAGAGGCCTTGGCCAGCGTTCCGCTCAACGCTCGTCTCCATCTTCCATCCCGCCGTGCGCGCGCGCCGCTTCCGCCTCCACCAGAGACGCGAGATCCTGGATCGACCGAACCCCTTCCGGGATCGGCCGGTTCGAGAGAAGGCATCCGTCCGAGCCGCGCTCCTCGGGGCGGTATCCGTGCATGGCGGCCGGCGGCGCGGATCCCATGAACGAGGGGACGATCACCGTCCCCGCGTCGGCGACGAAGATCGACTCCCCGTACTCTCTCCCCGGGAAGTAGACGCCGTACCGCTTCTCCTCGTCGGTAGAGAGAAGACGTCCTCCTTCCGTCTCATCGAGCAGCGCGCGGATGCTTCGCTCCGCCTCGCCGTTTCGGAACCAGAAGCGGGCAAAGGTTGAATCATAAAATGGAAGGTAGTCCTTCCCCTCGCGGAAGGGGAGGGCGCGCACGCGCTGCATGAGGTCGATCGTCCGCTCGACGTCGACCATCCCGTGGTCGCTGAAGAGAAGAAGGGTCGTCTCGTCGAAGCGCCTCTTCGCTTCGTCCAGGACCGCGCGAAGGCGCTCCTCGTACCGCCGGATCCGCTCGCGCGTCTCGGGGGACCTCGTGCCGTGCTCGTGCATCGTCCCATCGAGCGCGAAGGCATAGAAGAAGAGGAAGGGAACGTCCCCCGCGCGCGCCGAGGAGAGAAGCTCCTCGAAATTCCGATCCTCGGGAGTGCGCCAGAACCAGACCCGATGCGGAATGCGGCGCTCCTCGATCCGGTCAAAGAGGGTGGGGAATCCATCGAGAGCGCCCGGCTCGAAGACCGGGCGGCGCTCCGGAAGGTCGAACCAAGGGAGGAGCCGGAGCGGGACCTGATACAGATGGTAGTAGCCGCGGATCTCGGTGAACGAGGCGAAGCACCTCTCATACGCCGTTCGCGCGCGCCTCCCGACCCCGGGGGTGCTCTCGAGGGGAGCGAGGAGGCGCGCGAAACCAAAGGGAGTCTCGGACGGGTTTCTGCGATAGAGAAACCAACGACCGTGCTCGTCCGGCCGGCGTCCGCTGAGGAGCGAGGGGAGAGCGGCTGAGCTGAACCCAAGAACGGTGCGGAGGGGTTTCCGGTGCTCGAGTTCGGGGAGGAACGGATGAGCCTTCAGAACCTCCCAACCGAACGCATCGATGAGAACGGCGATCGTGAGGCGCCTCATGGCATCTCCACGGGGAGCGGGGGGCGGCTCCCCCCCATCACCTCCCGGTTCCAGTACCCGCAGACGCTCCCGCGAAGGGCGAGCCAGCGCCGTGCGAACGCGTCCTTTCCGTTCGCGCCCACCGGAGCGATCCGCCCTGCCTCGGCGAGGAACGCGCGGTCGCTCGTCCTCTCCTCCTCACCGGTCAGAGGGCCGGACGCGCGAAGGAGAAGGACCGCCGCCGCGTAGTTGGCCGCGAGAGGCGTCGCCGGAAGCCCGCGCTCGAGCGCGCGCACGAGCGAGCCGAGCCCTCCCGCTCCCTCCCGCCGGATAAAGCGGATCCACGCGCGAGCTCTTCTCCGGAGAGGATCCGCGCCCCGAATCGCCTCCTCCGCGGCCGCGCCGGGCCGCGCGCCGAAGATGCGCGCCGTCTCCCAATCCCAGAGCGCATCGACGTACTTCCGTTTCCTCGCCTGCGCTTCTCGAAAAGCCCCCGCGTTCCCGTATCGTCTCCTGGCCTCTTCGAGGTCCGGGCGCTCCTTCTGCTCGCACCAGAACGCGTGGTCCTCGCCGAAGCCGGGCGCGCGCTCCTCGATCGGTTCACGCTTCAACAAATCGGGGAGCGCCTCCCTCCTCTCCCGCAAGGTCGGCCGGAACGAGCGGGCGACGACGAGCGCGCTCGTCCCGAGGTCCCGAACCGTCTTCCCGAAGCGGTACCAGAAGTCCCTCTCCTCCGCGCCGCGCGGGGCTCGCGCGCGGAACTCCGCGAGCTCTTCCGTCGCGCGGTTCAGGAGAAGAAGAAAACCGTCCCGGGGCGGGATCTCCTCGAAACGGGGACGGCTTGCGAGGCGGAGCGTTTCCGGGTCCCCGGCGAGGATCTTGCCGAAGCGGACCAGGAGGCAGTTCGCCACCGAGGGCTGGAGCTTGGCCAAGCGATCGGGCGAGGTCACGCCCAGATCGACGACGAGCCCGGGCACCCCGAGCAGAGAGAGCAGCCGCTCTCGGAAGCCGACCATCCGAGCGCTCAGCTCCCCAACGTTCTCTTCCTCTGTGACCAGATACAGGTCGATGTCGCTTCCCGGGCGCAACCCTCCTTCTTCCAGGGCGTACGCGCTCCCCTCGCCCAGCGCGAGGCTTCCAGAGAGAACGACCGAGACGAGACCGCGTCCTTCCGTTTCTTTCCGAATCTCCTCGGCCGCTCGCCGAAGGAGACTTCGGTAGAAGAGGTCCGTCTCCCGGTCCGGCGAGGTCGCGAACCGAAGAGGACCGCTCCTCTCCTCCTTTTCGCTCGGAACCACGGGTTCCCGGCCGCCTTCCCTACAGATACCGGTAAAGAAGTTCCGGAATCACGTAGCGTCTTCGGTTCAGGACAACCCCGAGGATGTTCCCCTTCGCCTCCTCGATCGCGGACTTGGCCCTCTTCACGATCTCCCTCTTCGTGCGGTCCGACTCGACGACGAGGGCGACCCCGTCGGCGACCGACGCGAGAATCGTCGTTTCGGCGAACGAAATAGCGGGGGGCGCGTCGATCAGAACGAGGGCGAAGCGCTCCTTCGCCTCGGCGAGAAAGCGCGTCATGCGCGTGATCGTGACGAGCGCGCCCGGCGAGGTCGTCGTGACGCCGGTCGGCAGAAGGTAGAGGTTCTCCTCGCCCAGGCGCACGGCTGCCGAGGCGAGGTCGGAGACGCCGAGAAGGACGTCGGCGAGCCCCTTCTCGTTCGGAACCCCGAAGATCTCGTGGAGGCGCGGCGAGCGGAAGTTCGCGTCGACGAGGAGGGTCGCCCGCTCCTTCGTCGGTCCGAGGGAGGCGGCGTACTCCGCGATCACCGTCGACGTCCCCTCCCCCTCGACCGAGGAGGCGAAGACGATCGCTTTGCCGGTCACGCCGCCCAGCGCCTTGCCGAGCGCGCTGTGGAGCGATTCGTACCGGTTCCAGACCTCGCGGAGCTGCGCGCCGAGCCGTCCCCGGGCTTCCTCCCGGATCGGGACCTCCCCCTCGGGGGGGCGTCCCTCGTCAGAGGGCTTCCCTGCCTTGTGCAGCGCTTCGTAGATCTTGCTCATGTCGATTCTTTATGCCTTGTTGTTCAATCCCTTGCGTTTCGGGATCGACGTGAGCACGGGGAGATCCACGTGCCGTTCCACGTCTTCCCGGCTCTTCAACGAGTGATCCATCGTCTCGACGAAGAACGCGAGGCTGATCCCGACGAGAAGACTGAAGGCCGGGACGAGGGCGAGCCGGATCGGATCCCTCGGGTTCGTCGCAACGGGAGACCCCGCCTCGGAAAGGAGCGTCAGGGTGTAGTCCCGCGAGCTCACGGTCGCCACGTCGATCGCCATCCGGTTCTCGAGCAGTTTCGTGTAGTTGGCGCGCGCGACATCGATCGCCTGGTCGAGCGCCTCGATCTCCCGTTCGGCCTCGGGGAACACGGCGAGCTGAACCTGGAGGTCGGCGATCTCGGCGCGGAGACGACCCGCCTCGGCCCGAAGAGCGTTCAGGGAGTGCTCCTTCAGGAGAAGGACTTGTTCCGCTTCCGTGCGCACCCTCTCCTTGAGATCCGCGATCCGTTCATCGAGCGCGACGACCGAGGGGTGCTGATCCGTGAAGCGAGTAAGGAGCTCGACGCGCTCCTGCTCGAGGCGGGCGAGGTTGGCCCGAAGGTCGGTGAGGATGCGAAGCGTTCCGGCCTGGTCCTCGATTTGAGCGATCTCGAACGGGCTGTCGAATCCCTCTTCGTAGAAGAGGCGCCTCATTTCCTCGATCTCGGTCTTGCGGGCCTCGAGCTCCCTCTCGACATCGACGAGCTTGTCGCCCGTGAGGGAGATCGCGCGGATCACGTAGTCCTGCTGGGTGAAGATGCGGACCATGGAACCCGCTTCCTGCGCCTGCTTCTTCCGGTCGCGCAGGTCCGAAAGGTCCTTCTCCGCCTCGGCCACCTTCTCTTCGAAGAACTGGCGCGCGTCGGGGAGCGCGAAAAGCTCGTCGTGCACCTCGACGTACGCCTGGGCGAGCGCGTTCGCCACCGGACGGACCTCGTTCCAGTCGAGAGACATGTAGCTGAGGCCGATCACGTTCGACTCGCCGAGGAGAAGAGAGCGGACCATCGCCGGATCGATCTCGATCGCCTCCACTCCCTCCTCGATCGCGCGTTGGTTCAAGATGCGCTGCGCGCGGTCGACGACCGGCTGACTCTCGGCGATCTGGAGCTCGGAGTTCACGGTCTCGTCCCACGTGAGCAGCGAGATGTTCCGGTCGAGGGCGCTGTTCCGCATCCCGCGGTTCAAGAGGACCTTTGCCACCGCGCTATACTCGGTCGGAATCCGGCTCGCGTTCAACGCGACGAAAGCGGTCGTGGAGAGAAAGAGGATCAGGATGATCCACTTCCTCCGAAACAGAACCTTGAAGACGTCGCGTCCGGTGAGCTGCGGAGCGGCGCGTTCTTCGGCCGGCTCCAGGGGGGCGCGGATCGTCGTGTTCGGCGCCAAGTCGGGACTCCTCCTCCTAGCGATAGCCCGTCAAGATCGCGGTCCTCCATGCTGCGTCGATCGGCGGCAGGATGATGCCGAAGAACCGCGTCGTGAAGTTCCGCGCGGAGGCCACGCGCCCCGCCGGAACGTACACGATGTCCATATGCGTCAAGAACGGATCGGCCTCCGGCGCGCGCTTGAGCGCCTCCTTCAAGTTCACCTTGAACGCGAAGGCGCTCCGATCCTCGCGCATCCGGATCACCATCACGTTCTCCATGCGCGCGTTGTCGGTCCAGCTTCCCGCGTGCGCGATCGCCTGGCTCAGCGTGAGAGGCGGGAGGAGCGGGTACTGTCCCGGGCGGTTCACCTCTCCGAGAACGAAGAAGAGCTGGTTTTCGAATGAGCGAACCACGATGTTGATCATCGGATCCCGAAGATAGACGGCGTACAACTCCTCCAGAGTTCGCGCCAATTCGCGCAGGGTGAGCCCCGCCACGGGGAGATCTCCGAGGAGGTCGAACGAGACCATCCCGTCCGGGCGCACGGTGAACTCCCCGTTCATGCTCGGCTGGTTCACGAAACGAACCGAGAACTGATCCCGCGCGACGAGCCGGTACTCGATCGGCTCCGGACGAAGCTCGACCTCCTCCTCCGACTCGATGTAGAGGCGCATCTCCTCGCGAAGCATCTCGCGGCGGCGGGCCGCGTCCTCCTCACTGAGTCGCTCGATTTCCTCGTCGGTCAGCTCCCTCTCGAGGCCCTTCGGTTCGGGAAGGCGCGTGAAGTCCTCCTCGAAACCGGGCCTGGACCCGCACGCGCCGAAACATGCGACGAGGAGAACGAACCCGAGGGCCGCGGCGAGATACCGTCTGTTCACGAAGCCTCCTTCAACGAGATCACGATGATCAGCGTTTTCCAGAGGATCTTCAAGTCGAGCCAGAGAGATCGCTTTCTCACGTACTCGATGTCCGAGTCGATCCACTCGTGGAACTGCGTGGAGCGGCGGTTCGTCGCCTGCCAGAGGCACGTGATCCCCGGCACGACCTTGAGGCGCTCGCGATCGGATTCCCGGTAGCGGGAGACCTCCTCCGGGAGATGCGGGCGAGGTCCGACCAAGCTCATGTCCCCCTTCAACACGTTGATCATCTGGGGGAGCTCGTCCAGGCTCGTCCTTCGAAGGAAGTACCCCACCGCGGTCACGCGCGGATCCCTCCGGATCTTGAAGAGCGGCTCCTCCGCTTCGTTCAGATCGCGGAGCGCCGCCTTGTGGCGCTCCGCATCTCGAATCATCGACCGGAACTTGAAAAACCTGAAGGGTTTTCCGCTCTTTCCGATGCGGGTTTGGCGGAAGAAGACAGGGCCGGGGGAATCGATCTTGACGAGGAGGGCGATGATGAGGAAGAGGGGCGAGAAGAGGAGAAGGGAGACCGACGCCGCGAAAAAGTCCGAGCCTCGCTTCACCGCGGGGTAGACGCGCCCCGCCCCTGTCTCGCGAGCCATCGGAGAACCCCCCTCGCCGAAGGCGTCCGCGAGCGTGCGCCCGCCCTCGGCGATCTCGCCGGTCTCCCGGAGAGCCTCGCTCTCGGCGCAAACGATCGCGTCTTGACGAATCGAGCCAGCCGTTTCTGCCAAAGAGCCTCTCGTCCCGCCCCGGATCTTAGGGCTCGAGGAGCAATTCGACTGCTCCTCCGCGCTCCGGCCTCGTGCATCCTCGCCTGATGTCCGAACTCGGCGTCCGCAGTCTGCGGAGAGGTTGCCGCTTCGGTCCGCGCTCTTTAGCAAAGGTCCTGTAGGCTGCCTCCTTGGTGAGAGGGAACGGAAAGCGACGGTCCGCAGGCTCGCCGCGGGTCGTGGGAGCCGCCTAACCGGGTGCGGCGAACCGCGATGCCCGGCACCATCGCCAAAACAAGAATACCAAAGCCGGCCTTCGGAGTCAACAACGAGAAAGGGGCGGAAGCCGAGAGGAAATCCCCGGGTGCGGCGCCCGGAGCGCCTTTGAATCCCCTGGACAGCACGCGCTCCGGCCGCGTATGATCACCGTCCGGAGGAGTGCGCACGATGAGCGTTCCGAGCGTTCGGTTGTCGACCGTCAAGAGCCACGCGGTGATTCGGGGGGGGCAGCCGGACGAGAAGGGGCTGATCCGGGGGGTCGTGGTGCGGCCCCTCAACGTCCTTCCCGACGACCGGGGCCATTTCGCGGAGATCCTGCGAGCGAGCGAACCGATCGCCGCGGGCTTCGAAGTCCGTCAAGCCTCGCTCACGCGGACGCGCGCGGGGGTGATCAAGGCGTTCCATTACCACGAGCGGCAGGATGACATCTTCTGCCCCATCGCCGGCACCGCCAGGATCGTGCTCGTCGACTTCCGGGAGGGATCGGAGACGCGCGGCTTCGCGAACTCGATCTTCGCGGGCGCGCTCTATCCGAAGGCGGTTCGCATCCCAGCAGGGGTCGCGCACGGGTACGAGGTCCTTCCGGGGGACGATCTCCTTCTCGTCTATTTTACGAACCGAGAATACGATGCGGACGACGAGCATCGAGCCCCTCACGACGACCCGAGGATCGGTTTCTCCGAGTGGGGGATCCGAAACCGGTAGTCTCCCCCGCGCCGTTCGCGGACGGAGCGACCTTCTCCCGATCGCCCGGAGGGCGCGGAGGTTTCCTCGTATGAAAGGGATTGTCCTCGCGGGCGGCCTCGGGACGAGGCTCTATCCCCTCACGAAGATTACGAACAAGCATCTCCTTCCCGTCTACGACAAGCCCATGATCTACTTCCCGATTCGGACGCTGGTCCGCGCGGGGATCACCGACATTCTCATCGTAACCGGTGGAAACCACTCGGGCGACTTCCTCACGCTTCTTGGAAACGGCAAGGAGTTTGGTCTTCAACATTTGAACTATACGTATCAGGAGGGGGAAGGCGGGATCGCGGAGGCGCTCGGTCTCGCTGAGTACTTCGCCGCCGGGGAGAAGATCTGCGTGATCCTCGGCGACAACATCATCGAGAAATCGATCGCTCGGGCGGTGGAAGCCTTCCGGAGGCAGCCGAAAGGGGCGCGGATCCTCCTCAAGGAGGTGCCGGACCCGGAGCGGTTCGGCGTCCCGGTGATTGAGGAGGAACGGATCGTCCGGATCGTCGAGAAGCCGAAGGATCCACCGTCGCGCTACGCGGTGACGGGGATCTACATGTACGACGATAAGGTTTTCGACATCATCCGCGGGCTCAAGCCGTCGGGGCGCGGAGAGCTCGAGATCACCGACGTGAACAACGCGTACATCGAGACGGGGGATCTCGCGTGGGATGTGCTGGAGGGATGGTGGACCGACGCGGGGACCTTCCCCTCCCTCTTTCGCGCGAGCGAGCTCGTGCGCCGGACGGGGGCGGACAAGAACGAATGAGAAAGGGCGGCGCGTGAGAATCCTCGTCACCGGCGGGCTCGGCTTCATCGGGTCGAACTTCGTTCACTTCATGCTCAGGGAACATCCCGAGGTTGCGATCGTCAACCTCGACAAGATGACCGACGTGGCGAACCCGGCGAACGTAGAGGGTCTCGAAGGGGACCCGCGCTACCGGTTCGTGCGAGGGGATGTGGCCGACCCGGCCGCGGTCGCCGCCGTCCTCGATGGAATCGACGCGGTCGTCCACTTCGCCGCGGAGTCGCACGTCGATCGGAGCATCAAGGACCCCGGCTCCTTCTTCCGCACGAACGTGGAGGGGACGCTCGTTCTCGTCGAACAGGCGACCCGCCGCAAAGTCCGCCGATTTCTTCACATATCGACGGATGAGGTTTATGGTTCGCTCGGCGCCTCGGGGAGCTTCCAGGAGGGTTCCCCTCTCCGCCCGAACAGCCCGTACGCGGCGAGCAAGGCGGCGGCGGATCTTCTTCTCAGGGCGTGGGCGAAGACTTACGGCGCGCCGGTCGTGATCACCCGCTCGTCGAACAACTACGGGCCGTATCAGTTCCCGGAGAAGCTGATCCCCCTCATGATCCTCCGCGCGCTCGAGGACGGGACTCTCCCCGTCTACGGCGACGGGTCCAACGTGCGCGATTGGATCCACGTCGAGGACCACTGCCGCGCGCTCGACCTGGTCCTTCGCGAGGGTCGCCTCGGCGAGGTGTACAACATCGGCTCCAGGAGCGAGATGCCGAACATCGAGATCGTGCGGACGATCCTTCGTCTTCTCGAGAAGCCGGAGTCGTTGATCCGATTCATCGAGGATCGGCCCGGGCACGACTTCCGCTACGCGATCGACCCGGGAAAGATCGAGAGCGAGCTCGGATGGAGGCCGGAGCGAACGGTCGGCGAAGGCCTCGCCGAGACGGTCGCGTGGTACCTCTCCCATCGCGAGTGGTGGGACGAGATCCGGAATCGCCCCTCCTGGCGCCGCTACTTCTCCGCGATGTACGACCGCCGCCTCGCCGACGGCAAACCGCTGCAGTAGAGGGTCAGGATTCGGGGACGTAGTTCCGTTCGTTCCGCTCGCAGCGGAAGGAACGGAACGACGCCCCCCGAGAGGAAGAGCGGCATCAGCGCCCAAGCCGCCCGCGGATCCCCGCGGCGAGGAGCGGGATCAGGATCTCGTGGTGGCCGGTCAGGTGGATCCCCTCGCCGGAGGGACGGCGGAGGACGTTTTCGGTCGGGCGGTAGGCGCGGTTCATGTCGAGGTCGACCGCGAGGAACTTCGCCGGCGGCTTCCCCGCGCTCTGAACCATCGCGACCGCTTTCAGGAAGACCTCGGGGAGAATCACGGCCGATCCCGCGTGAAGCACGACGCTCCGGTCGGTGAGCGTCTCGACTGACGCGACGAAGGCGAGGAAGTCGAGCATCGTCGCCTCTCCGATCGCGGCGCCGTCCGCGCTCTCGTGCATGTGCACGATGTCGGTGCCGACCGCGACATGCACCGAGATCGGAACGCACGCTTCGTAGGCCGCCGCGAAGATCGAGCGCTCGCGATGCGGCGCCTTCTCGCGGACGAGCGCGCGGCCGACCGCCTCGCCGAGGCCGATCCCCTCCTTCGCCCCCTCGCGCGCGGCTCGGTTCATCCCCTCCGCCGTCTCCCTCGCCATGCCGAAGATCCCCTTCGGCAGGTTCTCGGGGACGTTCTCCGAGGTCGATCCGAACCGCGCGATCTCGTAGTCGTGGATCGCCGCGGCGCCGTTCGTGGCGAGAGCGGTCACGATTCCCTCGCGGATGAGCGGGATGAGAACCGGCGCGAGGCCGCACTTCACGACGTGCGCGCCGAAGAGGAAGAGCACGGGGTCCTTCGCGCGCGCCGCGGAGACGATCCGATCGATCACGCGGTTCAGATCGCGCGCGGCGAGGAGGTCGGGGAGGCTTCGGAGCAGATCGCCGACCGCCGCATCCTTCTCGATCGGCGAAGCGAACTGCTCGATCCGAACCTTGTGGCCGATGCCGGCGACCGGGACCGAGCGAATCCGTTTACGGTCGAAGCGATCGCGCCGCGGGGGCATGAACGACTCCATCCGGCCGGGTGTCTCGGCGCGCGCACCGCCGGCGCCGAGAGGACTCCGTTCCTATTGATACTCGGTCAGGACCGCCTCGAACGCGCCGAACACGACCTTGCTCTCGAGCTTCACCGGCATGCGCCGCTCGTCCGCCGTGATCCAGATGCGGAGCCGGCCGGTTTGGCGGAAGACCCCCACGCTCTTCAGGTTCGGCTCGATGACGAAGCAGCGGAAGGTTCCCGCCGGAACCTTGACCGTCTCGACCGCCCCGACATCCACGTGGATCGACCAGTTCTTTTTACTTGAGTGATAAACGAGCGGGACCTGCTCCCCGATCCGAAGCCGCTGCCGGCGAAGAGAATAGAACGAAGCGAGAATGTCGCGCGCCCCCGGAAGGAGGGGAATCTCCTTGCCGTCAGCATAAACGGCGAGATCCCTCTCCCGATCGTACACGACGATCTCCGTGTCGCGAAACTTCCCCTCTTGGAGCCGCTTCTCGAAGCGGAGGCTCTCCAGCGTGTTCGCGTCGACGGTAGAACGAACCTCGTCCCGCACCTTGAAGAAGTGGTCGAAGAAGGAGTTCGTCCACGCGCGCGAGGAGAGCACCCACTCGTCCTCTCTCTCTCCTCGGCTCACCCGGAGCTCGGCGGTCCCGGCCCGGATGAACCCGTACTCGATCGCGAAGGTGAGCGTCTCGCCGAGACCAAACGGCTTCTCCGACGCAGCGGCGCCCGCCGCGAAGAACGAAAGCGCGAGCGCCGCCGAGACGATCCGAAGAAGCGCGTTCCCCCGAGATGCACGCACGTTGGAGTTCCCCTTCATTTGCCGATCTTCTCGATCGGGCGCGCCGATCGACCGGAGGCTGCGCCGGCCGCGCGCCTCGTGTCTTCCCCCGCGCGCAGCTCCCGAGACGAGTCGGATCATGGTACCCCGGGCCGCCGCTCCGAGTCACGGAGGATGTGCAGAGCGGCGCGCGCGACCTCCTCGGGAGAAACGCGCGTCATGCAGACATGGCTTCGATCGGGGAGCGGACAGATCTCGGTGCCGTGAAGCGAACAGGGACGGCACGGGAGATCGACCGACACCACCTGGTCCCTCTCACCCGCCGGACCGAACCCGAGTTCCGGCGTCGTCGGCCCGAAGATCGCGACGACCGGCGTGCCGACCCCGTTCGCGAGGTGGAGGAGCCCCGAGTCGTTCGTGACGAGGAGCGCCGCGCGTCGAAGACTCGCCGCGATCTCGGCGAGCGATGCTCCGGCGAGAACGCGCGCGCCCGTTCCCGACTCGCGCGCGATCGCCTCGAGCATTCCTCGCTCCGCCTCGGAACCGAGAAGAAGAACCGGTCGGCCGGCGCTGGAGGCGATCACTCGCATCGCCGAGGCGAACGAAGACGCGGGCCACCTCTTGGTCGCCCGCCCGGCGCCGGGCGCGAAGGCGATCGCCCCCTCTCCTCCCCTCGCGCCGCCCGTGTCGATCGTTCGGAGCCTCGGCGGCTCCTCGCGCACGGCGAGCCCGATCCTCTCGAGCGCGGCGAGATAGCGGCGCCAGACCGGCGGGAACGCGCGCCCCTTCCCCCTCTTCCAGCGGACGAGCATTCGGCGCGAGAGAGCAAGCCTCGGGTAGAGCGCGACCTTCGCGGGAAAGAGAAGAACAGCGAGCGCCCGGCTCCGAACCCCGCCGTGAAGATCCACCACGAGGCCGTATCGTTCACCTCTCGGTCTTCGATAGCGAAAGAGTCCGGCGATCCCGCCGCCGAGCGCCGTCACGCGATCGACCCCGGGGAGGAGATCGGCCGCCTCCCGGTACGATTCCTTGACGGCGAAATCGATCCGCGCGCCGGGGAACGCCCGCCGGAGCTCCCGCGTGGCCGCCGCGGCGAGGAGCACGTCCCCCAGCCGGCCCCAACGGATCACGAGGATCCTCTCGGGCGGCCTCACACGCCCGCCCCTCCCGCGCGCGGAAGGAACTGCATCTCGAAGAGCCGCTTGTAGAGCCCGGGGCGGCCGAGAAGCTCCTCGTGCGTCCCCTGCTGCACGACGCGCCCGCGCTCGAGCACGACGATCCGATCGGCGCGCCGGATCGTGGAGAGGCGGTGCGCGATGACGAGGGTCGTTCGGTTCCGCACGAGGTTCTCGACCGCGCTCTGGACGAGCGTCTCCGACTCGCTGTCGAGGCTCGAGGTCGCCTCGTCGAGGATCAGGATCGGAGGATCCTTCAAGATCGCGCGCGCGATGGCGAGCCGCTGCCGCTCTCCTCCGGAGAGCCGGACCCCGCGGTCCCCGACCCTGGTGTCGTATCCTTGCGGCATCTTCTCGATGAACGCGTCCGCGTTCGCGGCGGCCGCCGCGGCGCGGATCGCATCGAGAGGAAGGTCGCTCCTTCCGTACGCGATGTTGTCGCGCACCGAATCGTTGAAGAGCACGACTTCCTGCGTGACGATCCCCATGAGGCCGCGAAGCGAGCCGAGGTCGATGGCGCGGATATCGGTCCCGTCGATCGTGATCCGGCCCGCGGTCGGATCGCGGAAGCGCGCGAGAAGATCGACGAGCGTCGACTTCCCCGCACCGCTCGGGCCGACGAGTGCGACCATCGTCCCGGCCGGAACGCGGATGTCGACGTTCGTGAGCGCGGGGACCCCTCCTCCCTCGTAGCGGAACGAGACGTCTTCGAAGCGGATTCCCTCGCGCACCTCGCGAAGACGCGCTCCGTCCCTCGGGCGCGGCTCCTCCCCTTCATCGAGAACGACGAAGACGCGCGCCGCCGCGGAGAGCCCTTGCTGCACGAGCGTGTTCACGTGCGAGAGCTTCCGGATCGGCTGCATCATGTTGAGGACGGCGGCGAGGAAGAGGAAGAACCCCTCCGGTTCGAGCCCCCGTCCCTCGAGGACCCGGTTCCCTCCGGCCCAGAGGACGAGGATCGCGCCGACGACGCCGAGCTGCTCGGCGATCGGGCTCGCCAGGATCGCGACCCGCTTGAAGCGGAGATACGACCGAAGGTATCCGCCGGTCGCCTGCTCGAACTTCGCCTGCTCGAAGCGCTCCGTCGAGAAGGCCTTCACGATTCGAATCCCCGCGATCGTCTCCTGAAGACGCGCCGTGATCCTCGCCATGTCCTCCTGGAAGCGCGTGCTGTACTTCCTGAGGCGCCGCGAAACCCTGCCGGTGAAGACCCCGAGGACGGGAAAGATGACGAACGAAAGGAGCGCGAGAGGCCAGCTCACGAGGAGCGCCACCGCGGCGAACACGAGAAGGAGCATCGCGTTCTGGATCGCCTCGGTGAAGAGGACCGAGACCATGTCCTTCACGAGCGCCACGTCGTTCGTCACGCGCGAGATCAGCTCTCCGGCGCGGCTCCTCTCGAAAAAGGCGATCGGGAGCCGCTCGATGCGGAAGAAGAGGTCGTCTCGGATCCGTTTGATCACGCGTTCTTGGAGGGTGATCATGAGGATCTGGTGCAGATAGTGGAACAGCCCCTTGAGGAGAAAGACGACGAATACCCCCGCGCACACCTTGGCGAGCGCCCTTCTCGGTTCTTCGTCCGCGAAGAGGCCGAGGAAGCCGGCGCGGAGTCTCTCCTTCCACTCGGCGAGCGCGGGGATGAGCGCGGACGGCTCTCCCGCCGGCCCCCGAATCATATCGATATCAATCTTTCCTTCAAAAAGGATCTGCGTGAAGGGGAGGATCATCCCGATCGTGACGCCGCTGAATAGGGCGAACAAGAACGTGAAGAGGAGCGCGGCGGCGAGATCGCGCCACCAAGGGACCACGTAGCGAAGCAGTCTGGCGAGGGTGTTCATCCCTCGGGCCCCGCGACGAGCGCGCCGAGTCCGTCCACTGCCGCGAGAAACCGCTCTTCCGTGATCTCCTTCTGGAGCGGAAGGAGAGCGGCGGCCGCCTCGGCGGGAGGACGGTACCACGCTTCCTCGTGTTCCGCGAAAAGGCCGAGGGCGGGGACGCCGAGAGCGACCGCGTAGTGAAAGAGAGGCGTGTTCGTGCACACCGCGAGGTCGGCGCGTGAGAGGAAGGCGATCACCTGCGCCTGCTCGTCCACGGGCGCGCGGTACGGCTCGAGAAACGCCAAGCGGCGCTCGAGCTCCTCCCCCGCCGCGCGGTTCTCCGGTTCGGTGACGATGAGGATCCGCGCGCGGTAGGAACGCGCAAGAAGACGCGCCACTGCGGCGAACTTGTCGAGATCCGGCTCGCGCCCCTCGATTCCCGCCGGTTCGATCGCGACAAGAAGCTCCTCGGCGCGCGGCTGCCAAAAATGGATGAGGCGGTCCGCTCGGCGCGCATCGGGCTCCGGGACGCGCCACCGGACCGAATCGTCAAGGTAGTCGACGAAGCGTCCGGTGATCGCGCCGACCAGCGACAAAAACGCGCGCGCGAGGTACGGCTCCCCCTTGGGCGGAACCGCCTCGAAATTCAGGAACGGGAAGTGATCGCCGCATCCGAAACCGATTCGGAGAGGGACGGCCGAGGCGTGCGCGAGCGCGAGGAGCGCCGGATCCGGCCCCGGATCGAGCACGAGGAGGAAGTCCGGCTTCAGCTCGGCGATCTCTCTTCCGATGCGGCGGATCTCGCGGACGAGCCCGGCTCCCTTCGAGGCCCGAAAGACCAGGGCTCGATCTGCAAGCTTCTCCCGCCGGAAGACGGTCGTGTTCGAGGAGCTGGAGGCGAGAAGGAGCCGAGCCTCCGGGAATCGATCGCGGAGAAGCCGAAGAGCCGGCACCGCGAGAGGCGGGAGCCGCGGATCGCCGCGCATGCAGACGGCGATCCTCTTGGGCGAGGAGAGCGCCTGGCGGACCGCCACGGGAGAGGCGGGCGACCGACGGCTCAGCCAGTCTTTCTGATATCGAAGATAGAGAGCGAGAAGGTTCACGTTAGGCCCTCCTCCTGCGCGGAGGACAGGCGAGCGCGAAAACCTCTTCCACCCGATGGGCCGGGAGGATCTCGAGAAGGCTCCGAACCTCGGTCGGGATCTCCTCGAGCTCGGGGAGGTTTCGCTCGGGGAGGATGACGCGCCGAATTCCCGCGCGATACGCGCCGAGGATCTTCTGCTTGACGCCGCCGACCGGAAGCACGTGCCCGCGGAGCGTGATCTCCCCCGTCATCGCGATGTCGTGGCGCACCGGATAGCCGGAGATGATCGAGTAGAGCGCGGTCGCCACCGCGACGCCGGCGGAGGGGCCGTCTTTCGCGATCGCCCCGGCCGGGACGTGGATGTGAATGTCGTGGTTCTCGAGGAGCTCGCGCGGCGCGCCGCTCCGGTCGAGGAAGCTTCTCACGAACGAGAGAGCCGCCTCGGCCGATTCGCGCATCACCTCCCCGAGGTGCCCCGTGATCTGCAGCGTCTGTCGGCCCGGCATCAGGGTCGCCTCGACGAAGAGGATCTGGCCTCCGGACGGAGTCCACGCGAGGGCGGTGGCGACCCCGATCTCCGGGCGCCTCCCCTTGAGCTCCGGGTAGTGATGCGGCGTGCCGAGATAGTGCGGAAGGCCCTTCTCGCCGACGACGACCCTCCGCTTGTCTCCCTCGAGCAGCGTCATCGCGCGCTTCCGGCAGATGGCGGCGAGGCTTCTCTCGAGCTCGCGGAGCCCCGCCTCGATCGCGTACTCCTCGATCACCCTCCGGATCGCACGGCGCCGCACGACGAGGGTCCCCGCGGAGAGCCCGTTTCTTCGGATCTGCTTCGGCAGGAGATGCCTCTCGGCGATCCGCACCTTCTCCTGGGTCGTGTAGCCGGGGAACTCGATGATCTCAAGCCGGTCGAGAAGGCCGGCCGGGATGCTGTCCATGCTGTTCGCGGTCGTGATGAAGAAGACGTCCGAGAGGTCGAACGGAAGATTCAAATAATGATCCGCGAAACGTCGGTTCTCCTCCGGGTCGAGCACCTCGAGGAGGGACGCGGAGGGATCTCCCCGGAAATCCGATCCGATCTTGTCGATCTCGTCGATCATGAAGAGCGGATTCCGCACGCCGACCCTCCGGATCTCCTGGAGGATCCTTCCCGGGAGCGCCCCGCTGTAGGTGCGGCGATGCCCTCGGATCTCGCTCTCGTCCGTGATCCCTCCGAGGGAAAGATGGGCGACGCGGCGTTCGAGCGCCTCGGCGATCGAGAGGCCGAGCGATGTCTTCCCGACTCCGGGCGGCCCGACGAAACAAAGAAGCGGCGGCGGCGAGTCCTTCTTCAGCTTCCGCACGGCGAGAAACTCGAGCACGCGCTCCTTGATCTTCCCGAGCCCGCAGTGGTTCCGATCGAGGATGGCCCGCGCCTTCTCGAGGTCGATCGTGTCCTCGGATACGCGCGCCCAAGGGAGGTCGAGAACCCAATCGAGATGCGTGCGCCCGATCGTGAACTCGCCGCTCTGGACCGGAACGCGGGAGAGGCGGATGATCTCCTCGCGGCAGGCCTGGCGGACCGGCCCGGGGAGAGCCGTCTCGGTGAGGCGCCGCTCCATCTCGCGGATCTGCGTCTCCCGCTCGTCCTCCTCGCCGAGCTCTCTTCGGATCGTCTCGATCTGCTGTCTCAGAAACGATTCCTTCTTCTTCTCGTCGAGCGCGGTCTCGACCTTCTCGTTGATCTTCTTCTGCAGCTCCGCGATCTTCTTCTCGCGGTCGAGAAGACGCCCGATCTCCTCGAGGCGCCGCTCCACGTCCTCCGTCTCGAGGAGCGTCCTTCTCTGCTCGAAGGGGAGGCGGAGGCGCGCGGTGATGAGATCGGCGAGATGGCCGGCGGTCGCCACGCGCCTCGCGATCTCCAGAATCTCCTCTTCGGGTGAACCGCCGAGAAGCTCTCCGAACGAATCGAGGCAGGAGCGCCGGAGCGCTTCGATGCGAAGCTCGTGCCCCTCGCTGGAGGGGGCCGGGGAGACGGCGGCGATCGGGAACGGTTCGGCGCGGACGAGCGCCGCCCGGTCGATCCGCGCGATCCCCACCACGGCGATGCGGACCGTGCCGTCCTCGAGGCGGCGCATCTGCTCAATCCTCGCCGCGGTGCCGCGGACCGGGAGCGCGTCCCACGTGTCGGCCGCCGGATAGAGCGCCACGAAACGGTCGTTCGAGAGAGCGGCGTCGACGAGATGGATGTCCGACTCGCGCTCCAACAACAATATCAAACGTTCATAAGGAAAGAGAATCGTCTCCGGCACGGCGAGAAGCGGAAGCTCGCTCGGGATCGGGATCTTGGGCGGAGCGGTCACCGAGTGATTCCTTCCCCGGCGCCGGGAAAGGAGATCTCCAGGACGCCGTCGACGTACCGGGAGCTCGGCCGCGCGAGGTCGAAACCGGCGGGAAGCGGGATCCGCTTCTCGAAAGGTCCGCTCGCCCATTCGAGCGAATGGTAGCGCCGCGGCTTGCGGTGGTGCGGGGCCTTCCGCTCGCCTCGCACGGTGAGGACGTTCTCCTCGACGCGGATGTGGAAGTCCTTCGACTTCATGCCGCCGATCTCGAGAACGACGAAGAGAACCCCGTCCAGCTCGTAAACGTCGGCGGGCGGGGACCAGAAGACCGGTTCCAGAACCGCTTCGCGCCGTCCAGGATAGGGGGCGTGCGTCGCCAAGAAGTCGAGCATCTCGCGCACGCCCTCATCCTTCTTCGGTCCTTCCCTTTCGGGCACGTCCTTCCCCCCGCGGATGTTCTACTCGGAGGTCCAGCAGTAGCGGTCCTCGAACACCGTCTTGAAATCGTAAACGCCGACGAAGTCGTCGATCGAATCGGCGGCGGTCTTGGAGAGAACTCCGTGATCGATGAGCATGAACACGATCCGGCCGAAGTCCTCTGTCGAGCGGAGGCCCCAGTGTTCGAAGACCATGCGCGAGGTCGGACCGAAACGTTGGATCGCGAGGCGCCGGATTCCATCGAGGAGTTCGCGCCCGTCGACATGCCGCGGCCTCTCGAGCCCGGAGAGCGTGAACTCGAGCGCCTCGAGAAGGAAGAGATACGCCTCCTCTCGGTAGGGGGACTCCCCGCTTCGTATCGCCTCGAAGGTCGTCCGAAGATCCTTCGCCACGTGCTCAAGCTCCTTCACGGATCACGCGTTGATAGATCGCCTCGTATTCGGCCGTGATCTTCTCCGTGGAGAAATCCGCGGCCGCGCGCTCCTTGGCCGCGCGGCTCATCTCGCGTCTTCGTGCGGGATTCTGCAACAGCTCCCGGGTCATTTCAATCATTCTTTCGAGGTCGCCGAGGGGCGCGAGCGCGCCGTCGACGCCGTTCCGCACGACTTCCGGGAGCCCGCCGCCGTCGTAGCCGACGACCGGCACGCCGGAAGCCATCGCCTCGAGCGCAACCAGCCCGAAGCTCTCGACGGTGCTCGGGAGAAGGAGCAGGTCGGCGAAGGGGAGGATCCGGTGAACGGCGATCCGGTTCCCGAGAAAGTGGATCCGGTCTTGCACGCCGAGCTCCTCGGCGAGGATCCGGCAAGGAACCCGCTCCGGCCCGTCGCCGACGAGAAGGAGCTGCGCGCCGGTCGCCTCGCGCACGCGCGCGAGAAGGCGGACCACGTCCCTCACGTTCTTCACCTTTCGGAAGTTCGAGATGTGCATGAGGACCGGCCCCTCGTCGAGATCGAGGCGGTCGCGGAGGCTCTCGTCGGGCGTTCCGGAGAAGACCCTGGGGTTCACGAAGTTCGGGATGACGTCGATCGGCTTCTCGACGCGCAGCTTCTCCCTCGTCTCGCGCGCGAGGAAACGCGAAACGGCGGTGACCGCGTCGGAACGCTCGATGCTGAACTTCGTGATCTCGAAGAAGCTCTCCTCGCTCCCCACGAGGGTGATGTCGGTCCCGTGGAGCGTCGTGACGACCTTCACCCTGCTCTCGCCGAGGATCTGATTGGCGAGGAAGGCGCTCGTCGCGTGCGGGATCGCGTAGTGGACGTGCAAGAGGTCGAGCTTCTCGCGGCGGACCACCTCGGCCATCCGGACGGCGAGGGCGAGCGAATAGGGAGGATATTTGAAGAGTGGATAGGTCATGGTCTTGACTTTGTGGAAGACGATCCCGGTCCCCTCGGTCTCGAGACGGAACGGGCGCGAGTAGCTGACGAAATGAACCTCGTGGCCTTTTTCGGCGAGGGCGTGCCCGAGCTCCGTGGCCACGACCCCCGATCCTCCCGCGGTCGGATAACAGGTGATGCCGATCTTCATCATTTGCTCCTCTCGACGACGAGAAGGCGCGGGGTTCCCTCGAGGGACGCGGCCTCCTCTTCGACCGCCTCGAGAATCCCCGGCCCATAGCGCGCGAGAAGATGGAGAAGAGAAAGAACCGTCTCCTGCGGCTTGCCTCCGGGAAAGAGCTCGTTTCGGATTCGGTGGATTCGGTTGCGGCGGTTCTCGCCGCTCTTGTCCGCGAGGCGGAGGAGCTTCTCCCCCATCCGCTCCGCTTCTCGCGGAAGGCGGGTCCGGGCCGCGTCCTCCGGTCCGAGCGCCCCGGGCGCCGCGCGGTCGAACGCTTCGAGAAGCGACCCGGTCTCGGCGCGCACTCGCTCGGCGAAGTCCCGAACTTGTTCTTCGATCTCTCCGCCGGTCGTCTTCGGCGTCCTTCCGGGAAGGAGATCCTCGGGCTGAAGGTTCATCTGTTGAAGAAGTTCGTCGGAGCGCCGGGAGAGGACGAAGACGCTCGCGCGGGGGACGAGCGGCGCTCGTCCTACGCCGAGGCATTCGTAGAGCGGCCCGAGCTCCGCGTGGTAGAGGAGCTCGGAGTGCCCCGCGATCATCCCGGCGCTCGGGAAGACCGCGTCTTGGACGACCGGGCGGAGAGCGGCCGCGGGAGTCGCGCGCGTCGCCCCGCTCTCGATCCGATCGGCGAGCTCATTCGCCGGAACCGTCTCTTCCCCTTCCGCGCGCACCCGGTCCCCTTCGAGGAAGAGAGGGACCCGCGCGTCCCCGTCGACCCGAAAGAGAGGAAGACGCTTCTCATCGAAAGGAATCGGCGGCGCGAAGCCGGCTCGTTCGAGAAGATCCGTTCCCGCGCGGAGCGCTTCGATCGCCCGGGGAGCGCTGCGAACGGCGGCGGCGAGCACGGAGCGCCCGCGCGGATCGATCTCCGCGTCCCTCCCGTCGAAGAAGACGATGTTTTCGGTGCGTCCGATTCGGCGCGCGGTTCGCGCGAAGAGGAACGGGAGGTGTGTTCTCTCTCCGACGAGCGCGCCGAGCTCTTCCAGGAGCGCTTCCGCTTCGGCGCCCGGGGGAAGGGCCGCGCCAACCGCGCCGAGAAACTCCCTCCATCCATTCGGCTCCGCCGCGAGGGCGCCGACCTGCGTCCTCGGAGGAGCCGCCGCGAGCGGGGAGCGGATCGTTCCCGGCTCGCCGTGCTCTCGCGCGAGGACGATCCGGTCGATCTCGTCGCGATCCGCGTCGTGCGATGCGATCCAGAAGAGCGGAACGACGGGGCGGCCGGTTTCGGCGGCGCGAGCGCGCGCGAGCGCGCGGAGCGAGGCCATCTTGTAGAAGACGAGGCAGGGGCCGAGAAGAACCCCCGGCTGTTGTCCGGCGACCACGAATACCGTGCGGGGATCCGCGAGCGCCGCGCGAAGGTTCGAGCTCTTCTCTCCGTCCGTCTCCCGCGCGAACCCGAGAATCCGCTCGGCCGTCTCCGGCGCGATCGGTCCGGGCGAGGTCGGCCCGGACGGAGCGGCCGCGGGTCGGCGAAGCGGGAATCCCGCGTAGAGCGGCCCGAGCCTCTCCTCGCCGTCGAGATACGACCGGAGGAGCGCCGGGGCCGCCTCGGGGAAGAGCCTCCGCTCGACGCGGAGATCGCTAGGCGCCATGAATGCGCTCCAGAATCACCGGCTCCCCGGCGGCGACGCCGAGGCGCCGCGAGGCATTCCCCATCGACACCGCGACCTCGAGGGTTTCCCAGCTCCCGAAGAGGAGGACGAGGCTTCCGGCCCCCGCTTCGAGGAAAGTGTGAACCCTCGCGTCGATCGAGGTCGCGCCGACGCGCGCCCGGTACGGTGTTCCCCTCGCCCAATCCTCGATGAGCGAACGATCGAGGTTCGTAAGAAGGTTGCCGAAACGATCGACCCAGACGACCTCGCCGGTCAGGCGCTCCGCGGTTCGCTGAGGGGGGCGGATCGGGGAGGGGACGAGCCTCTCGACGCCGATCGGGACGCCGAACCGCTCCGGGTTCTCGCCCCGCGCGAGGCCCGCCGCCGCATGTGCGAAAAGATCGCGTGCGTGGAAGGTCGGGCAGATCCGGGGCGGCAGCCATTCCCCTTGCTCGATGCGCCAGGCGCGCGGGGATCCCATGCGGAGGACCTCTCCGAAGATCCCGTTGTCCGGCCCGACGTAGAAGAACCCTCCCGCCTCCGCGATCAGCGCGATTCGATCGGTCCCGACCGCCGGATCGACCACGGCGAGGTGGATCGTGCCGGACGGGAAGCAGGGGGCTGTGTGATTGAGGAGGTGCGCCGCCGATCCGATCGCGCCCGGGGGAACCGAGTGTGTGATGTCGACGAGCACCGCGTCGGGGGCGAGGCGGAGAAGGACTCCCTTGACCGATGGGACGTACGTCCCCTCGCCGAAATCGGTGAGAAGCGTGATGACCCGCGCGCGTGCGCCGCTCACTTCTCTTCCCCCCACACCTCGGCCTCGAACCGCTCGATCGACGCGCCCTCGCGCCACGAGCCGGGAGGAAGGCCTGCTTTCCGGCAGGTCTCCTCGAGAAAACGCTCTGTGCTCCACCCTTCTTCTCCGGCCACTTGCGGGAGAAGGAGCCCGCTCCGATCCCCCTTCCGGATGATGAGACCGTCCCGGCCGACCGCGATCTCCGACGGGTCCCGCACGGGAACCGGAGCCGTCAGCGCGGAGATCTCGATGCGAATCTCGGGGAGCTCGCGCGGAGCGAGGCTCTCGAAGCGGTAATCGTCGCGCGCGGCGGCGACCGCCATCTCCGCGACAACGCGCGCGAGCGGCTCTTCGGCGAGCACGCGGCCGATGCACCCGCGGAGCCGACCGGCCCGCGTCAGCGTCACGAACGCGCCGCGCGCCTCGGCGAGCGGTCCGGCGAGAGGGATCTCGGGCTCGTAGCGTCTCCCCTCGAGAAGAGCCTCGATCGCGGACCTGGCGACGGCGAGGAGCTCTTTCCGGTCCGATTCGCCGATCATTCGCGCCCCTCCCGAACGAACGCGAGGGAGGCGTAGCCGACCACCTCGCTCTTTCCGCCGGCCGTATCCCCGGAGTTCGCGTAGCGGAGAAGGCGCGCGCGCGCGCCGAATCGGTCGCGGGCGGCCGCGCCGAGCGCGAGGATCGGACCGATCCCGCACGCCTCGGTGTTTCCCGCCTCGATCGCTCCGGCGAGCTTCTCGATCTCGAGCCTCTCGAGAAGGTCGAGGAGGAGCCGATCGATGCGGACCGCGTCATCATAGGAGTGAAAATGCGAGAGATCGGAGCTTGCGAGATAAAGCGTATCGTCCGAGCCGAAGAGGTCGGCGAGCCGCCCCGCGAGCTCCTCGGCGAAGGAGAGGTCGTGCGAGCCGAGCACGAGCGGGATGAGGCGGAACGCGCCGAGAGAGACCTGGAGGAACGGGATCTGAACCTCGAGCGCGTGCTCCTCGATGTGCGGTCCCGGCAGGTCGCGGACGAGATCCTTCGCCGCCAGTAGGAGACCGGCCGCCCCCTTCTCGTCGATCGGGACGTCTCCGAGAGGCGTTCGGTAAGCTCCCGCCGGCCAGATCGACGCTCCGTGAAACGCGGCGCGGTGCGAGGGGGAGAGGACGACGACGCGGGCGAATGAGCGCCCGCGCACCGCGGCGTACGCGGAGCCCGCCACCGGTCCCGAGTAGACGTAGCCGGCGTGGGGAGAGACGAGACCGATCACTTCTCCGCCCGGGTTCGATCCCTCCGCTTCGTCCAGGAAGCGGAGGATCTCCCGTTCCAGATCGCGCGGGTCCGCGGGATAGAACTGCCCGTCCCAGCGGGCCTCTCGAATCGAAGGATGCGTCCTTCGCACGGCCCTCCCTCCTTCTCCTCAAGCTATCCGATTCTCCGGCGGTAAACAACGGTGTTGCGGAGGAAGCGCGGGTCGGCGTGGGGGTAGTCCTCGACGTAGTGGAGGCCGCGGCTCTCGCGGCGGCGGAGGGCGCAGCGCACGATGAGCGATCCGGTCGCCGCGATGCTCCGAAGCTCGATCAGGTCGCGAGTGAGGACGGAGCCTTCGTAGCACGCCTCCACGTCCTTTCGGAGCGAGCGAAGCTCGCGGCGAGCGATCATCAGGCGGTCGACGGTGCGCGCGATGCCGACGTAGCGCCACATGATCGTCCGAATTCGGTCCCAGAGATCGAGAACGAGGAGCCGCTCCGGCTTCTTCCGTTCGCCGTCCGGCCTGGCCGAGGGGATCCGCCGCGGGAAAGGATCGCCGGAGAAGCGCGCGGCCACCGACTCGGCCGCGCTCGTCGCGAAGACGAGCGCCTCGAGAAGCGAGTTCGAGGCGAGACGGTTCGCCCCGTGAAGTCCGGTGTGGGCCGCCTCCCCGCACGCGTAGAGCCGAGGGAGGTTCGTTCTTCCCTCCAAGTCCGTCGAGACGCCGCCGCACATGTAGTGGGCGGCGGGAACGACGGGGATCGGTTCCTTCGTGACGTCGATGCCGAGGGAGAGGCACTTCCGGTAGATGTTCGGAAAGCGCGAGCGGATCCGTTTCGGCGGGATCGCCGAGAGATCGAGATGCACGTGGCGTTCGCCGCGGGTCTTCATCTCGCGATCGATCGCGCGGGCGACGACGTCTCGCGGGGCGAGCGAGTCGGTGAAGAGCCGCCCCGCGAGATTGCGGAGGACCGCCCCCTCTCCGCGCACCGCCTCGGAGATGAGAAACGACTTGTCGCGCGGGTGGTAGAGGCACGTCGGGTGGAACTGGACGAACTCCAGGTTGGCGAGGCGCGCCCCGGCCCGATACGCCATCGCGATCCCGTCCCCGGAGGCGATGTCCGGATTGGTCGTATAGAGATAAACCTTTCCGGCGCCGCCCGTCGCGAGAAGGGTCGTGCGGGCGAGGAAGACGCTCACGGCCCCGCGCGAGGGCCCGAGGGCGAACGCGCCCCAGATCTCGCCGTTCTCGGTTCGGATGAGATCGAAGACCTGGCGGTCCTCGAGGACCTTGATGTTCCGGTTCTTTCGGATCGCGGCGAGGAGGCCTCGTTCGATCTCCCGCCCGGTGGCGTCCTTCGCGTGAACGATCCTCCGGCGCGTGTGCCCCCCCTCTCTGCCGAGCGCGAGCTTCCCCTCTTCCCGAGAGAACCGGATGCCGATCTCGATGAGCTCGGCGACGAGGGCCGGCCCCCTCTCCACAACCAGTCGCGCCGCCCTCTCGTTCGAGAGACCCTCGCCGCAGCGAAGCGTGTCGGCGAGGTGGATCTCCGGCGAATCGTCGGGACCCATCACGGCCGCGATCCCGCCTTGCGCCAAGTTCGTGTTCGTGTCCGCGCTGTTCTTCTTCGTGAGAACGGTCACCGTTCCGCCGGCGGCGGCGCGAAGGGCGAAAACGAGCCCGCCGATCCCGCTTCCGAGCACGAGGAAATCGCTTCGATGGATCACGGGAGATCTTCCTCTCCGAGCGCGGCGAGGAGAGCCGGGAGTCTCCCCTCGGGGTCCTGAAAGCGGACCTCGACGCGCAGCGTGTGGAGCCCGGCCCGCTCTGCTTCTTCCGGCGCGAGTCGGCTCCGATCTTTTTCGGTCGTGACCGCGAGCGCGCCGATCCGCGCGGCGCTTTGCGCGATGCGTGCGCGATCCTCGCAGTCGAAACGATGATGATCGGGGAAACGGAGGCGTCCCGCGATCCTTGCACCCGTCTCCTCGATCGTCTTCTCGAACGATTCCGGGCTCCCGATCCCGCTCACCGCGAGCACACGCCGGCCGCTGAGGAACGTCCGCGCGTCGGCGGTCGCGCCGGTCGGAAGAAGCACGCCGATCGTTTCATAGGTAAAGCGAATGCGGGCGGCGGGCGCTCCCGCCCGGTCGAGGACCGCGTCGAGGTTCTCGTCCGTCCCCTCGAGCGCGCGGACGAGGACGAGGCCGGCGCGGCGGAGCGCGCCCGGAGGTTCGCGAAGGGTCCCGCGCGGAAGAAGACGGCCGTTTCCGAACGGCCGAACGCCGGGGACGAGAACGATGTCGAGGTCGCGCGCGAGCCTCCGATGCTGCATGCCGTCGTCGAGGAGGAGGAAGTCCGCTCCGAACCGATCGATCGCGAGGCGCCCCGTTCGGACCCGGTCTGCGCCGAGGACGATCGGGAGATCCGGGAGGCGGAGCCGAACGAGGCACGGTTCATCCCCGTAGAGAAGATGTCCCCGAGGTCCCGGCTCCTCTCCGGGAGGCATCGCGACGATCCGTCCCGCCCGCTCCCTCCCGTAGCCTCGGGAGAGGAGCGCGGGGCGTCTCCCCTCCCCGAGGAGGATCGAGGCGAGCGCGATCGCGACGGGGGTCTTCCCCGTTCCGCCGACCGAGAGGTTCCCGACGCTCGCGACCGGCGCGCCGAGCCGGACCGAACGGAGAATCCTTCGGTCATAAAGAGTGTTTCGCAAAAGGACCGCCGCGCGGAAGACCCACTCCCCCGCGGCCCCGAGCGGTCCGCCGATCGGCTCCGGCCGTCGTTTCATGCGGGAACCTCCCCGAGGAGGCCCTCGCGCGCGAGACGGCCGGCGCAGCGCGCGGCCGCCCCTCGTTCCGCGAGAAGGGCGGCGCGCCCCGCCTCGCCGCGGCGCCTTCGCTCCCCGTCGTCGGCGAAGAGATCGAGAATCCTCCGAGCGAGCGCCTCGCTGTCGCACGTTTCCTCGAGCGCGCCCGCCTTCTCGAGAAGGTCGGCGATCTCGCGGCAGTTCTCCCGGTGCGGCCCCATCAGCACCGGCACGCCGAATCGGGCCGGTTCCGCCGGGTTGTGTCCGCCGTGGCGCGAGAGGGACCCGCCGACGAACGCGACGTCCGCCGCGGCATAGAAGGAAAGAAGATCGCCGATCGTGTCGACGAGGACCGCCCGTCCCGGGGAACCGCGCGCCTCGCTCCAACGACTCCACGGAATCCCGATCGCCGCGAGGTACTCGGCGGCGCGCGCGGGGTGTCTCGGGACCACCGCAACGCCGTGCTTCTCGTTCGCCGCGAGCACGGCGCGCACCGCGCGGAGAACCGCGCCTTGCTCGCCCGATCGAACCGAACCGAAAACGACCCATCGCTCGTCCGCGTGTTTTCGGAGCCCGAGGTCGCGGGGATCGGCTCCCTCCGAGTCGATCTTGGTGTTCCCGTGGACGAAGATCCTCTCCGCCGGAACGCCGAACGCCGCGAAGCGCCGTGCGTCGATCGCCCGCTGCACGCCGAGGAGCGACACGCGCGCGAGCGCCGCCCGATAGAGCGGCCGCGCGAAGCGCATCCTCCGGAACGCCCTCGCGGAGATCCGCCCGTTCACGATCGCGACCGGGACGGAGCGGCGCGACGCCTCTCGCAGAAGGTTCGGCCAGATCTCGGTCTCGACGAGAAGAAGGGCGCGCGGGCGAATCGCGTCGAACGCGGAGCGCACCGCGGGCTCGAGATCGAGAGGCGCGTAGAGGGAGCGAACCTCCGGGATCCTCCCGGCGCGCCGCTTGCCGGCGGCGGTCATCGAGGTGAGCACGAGGTCCGCCTCCGGCCGCGCGCGACGGATCTCGCGAACGATCGGCTCCGCCCCTTCCGTCTCTCCCGCCGAGGCGGCGTGAATCCAGATCGGGCGGCGGGTCCCGAGCGCCTCGTAGCGACCGAGCCTCTCGTTTCTCTCGCTGGGGTCCCGGACGAGCAGCCGAAGCAGGGGAATAGCAAGAGGGCCAACGCATTTCGTAGCAATTCTATACAAAGCTTCCATCATGTGGATTCTCTCGCCCCGCAGAGCCGGTCCGCCTCCTTCGAGAGAACGACGAGCGCGTTCTCCACGCGAGCGCGCGCCTCCTCCACCTCTTCGGGCGAGAGAGTCCTCGGCACATCGATCGGCGGGCCGTACCCGACCGCGACGCGCGCGAAAGGGGCCGGGATCCGGAATCGGTCCCACGATCCGAGCGTGAGGCCTCGGTTCGAAGCGCTCGCGAGAGGAAGGATGGGAACACCGGCCCTCTGCGCGATGCGCACAACCCCCGCCTCGGCCGATTCCCGCGGGCCTCGCGGACCGTCCGGCGTGATCGCGAGATCGTAGCCTTCGGACGCGCGGCGCGCCATCTCCAGAATCGCGCGTGCTCCCCCTCGTCCCGTCGACCCGCGCACCGATCCGAAGCCGAGGCTCTCCGTGACGCGGCGGATCATCTCTCCGTCCCGGTGGCGGCTGATCAGAATGTGGATGCGCCGCCCGCGGTGCGTGAAGGTGAGCGGAAGAAGACGCCCGTGCCAGAACGCGTAGAGGACCCGCATGCCTCGCGACCGGCACGACTCGAGATGCTCCTCGCCGAACCATCGAACCCGCCACGTGGAGCCGAGGATGCGGATGACGACAGGGCCGAGCCGCACCGCGAGATGAAAGACGAGCGCGTCGGAGAGCTTCGAGAGGCGGCTCATTCGAGAATCCTCAAGACTTCTTCGGCGGCGCGTCCCGAGGCGCCCCCCTCGCCGAGCGTCTCCTTGACGGCGCGGATCCGCGCGCGCATCGCCTCGAGGCGTTCGGGATGCAGGAGCCACTCGCGGGCGACCGGAAGAAGACGATCGGGCGCCGCGTCCCCCTGGAGAAACTCGGGGGCGAGGCGTTCCCCCGCGAGGAGGTTCACCATGCCGACGTGCGGAACGCGCACGAGCCTCTTTCCGATCATCCAGGAGATCGGCGAGACGCGGTAGAGGACCGCCATCGGGGTCCCGACGCAGACCGCCTCGACCGTCATCGTCCCCGACGCGACGAGCGCGAACCCCGAGGCGGCGAGCAGGTCATAGGTCTCCCCTCGAAGGAGCGGCGTCTGCCCCGCGTCCGAACGGCGATAGACGACGTCGTCCAAGGTGGGCGCCGCCCCGATGAGCGGCGCGACCGGAAAGCCCTCGTCCGCGAGGCGCCGAATCGTCCGCGTCATGACGGGGAGGAGGCGCTCGACTTCATGCGCGCGGCTTCCGGGGAAGAGCCCGATGATCGTTTGGCTCTCAAGAATCTCCCGGCGCTCGCGAAACTCCCCCGGGGTTCCGGAAGGCCTCGCGAGATCGACGAGGGGATGGCCGACGAAGCGGACCGGCACGCCCCGCGCGCGAAAGAAAGTCTCCTCGAACGGGAGGATCACGAGAAGAACGCGGACGAGCTCCCGAAGAGCGCGCACCCTTCCGGCGCCCCACGCCCATGCTTGCGGCGCGACATAGTAGACGACCGGAACCGACTCCGACGCGGCGGCGCGCGCGAGACGAAGGTTGAAGCCGGGGAAATCGATGAGGACGACCGCGGCGGGGCGCCTCCGGCGGATCTCCTTACGCATGCGGGAGAGGGCGCGGAGGAAGAAGGGAACGCGGAGCGCCACCTCGGAGAACCCGAGCACGGAGAAGTCGCGGATCGGGAAGAGGATCTCAACCCCCTCCTTCTCCATCCGCTCCCCGCCCGCGCCCCAGAAGGCGAGGTTGTCCGTTCGCGCGCGAAGCTCGCGGACGAGCTCCGCTCCGTAGAGCTCGCCCGAGGCCTCTCCCGCGACGACCAGCACGTTCTTCATCCGCGCCCCCCGAGAAGCGGCGCGCGAAGGAGCATCGCGCCGAGAAGAAGACCGATCGCGGCAAGCGTTGGTCTCTCGACGCGGAGCGCCGCGCGCATCCCGAGGCCCGGCTTCCCGATCGATCGTCCCCACCCGCGCGGGAAGAAGCGGGGAACGGCGTTCTTGTATGCGGCGAACTCTTCGGGAAAGCGGCGCGCGAGCTCCGCCTCCTCCGCGCGGATGATCGCCGCGTACTGGACCGCGAAGAGGATCCAGAGAAGAGGAGGAAGGACCGGAATCCCCGAGAAGAGAGCGAGCCCGGTCGAGAGAAGGAGGTTGCCGAGATAGAGCGGGTTCCGCGTGCGGGCGTAGGGTCCCTCCGCGACGAGGGTCTCCCCTCCGAGCGCGCGCGAACGGGACGATCCCCCGATGAAGCGGAGCGAGTCGATCCGAAGCGTCTCGCCGAGAAGAACGAGAGGCATTCCGGCGCCGATCGACCATCCCGTCGGCCGGCTCGCGAGGAGAACGACGAGGACGAGGGGAAGGGGCGTGTAGGCCCGCCATCGATAGAGGAAACGCCCGATCCGTTCCGCACGCGGCCTCACGCCCGCCGCCCTATCCACCGGTCCCCCGGTTCTTGCGGATCTTCTCGAGAATCGCGTGGCCGATGCAGAGCGCCTCGGTCGCCTCCCCCGCCGGAACGACTCTCGCTTCCCCTCCCCTCACGGCTCTTAAGAAATGAAGGATCTCAATGCGAAGGGGTTCTCCCTTCTCCACCTCGAGGGCGCGCCTCTCGATCAGTCTCGCGAACGACTCAGGCGTGAGACGGTCGGGCGGCGGGAGCTCGCCGGTCCGTCGATAGATCGTGGCCGCCTGCTCCGTGTAGTCGAGGGAGATATACCGGTTCTCCTCGAAGATGCGGATCTTGCGGGTCTTCGCGAGGGAGATCCGGCTCGCCGTGAGGTTCGCGACGCACCCGTTCTCGAAGCGAAGGCGGGCGTTCGCGATGTCGATGTTCGGCGAGAGGACGGCGACCCCCGTCGCCTCGAGCCCCGCGAGGGGCGAGCGCGCGATCCGTAGGAGGATGTCGATATCGTGGATCATGAGATCGAGGACGACCGAGACATCGAGACCGCGCACGTCGAAGGGGGAGAGACGGTGGATCTCGACGAAGCGGGGATCGCACCCCTCGGCGAGAAGCGCCGCGACCGCCGGGTTGAAGCGCTCAAGATGCCCGACGGCGAGGATCCTTCCGGCGCGGCGGGCCGCGCGCTCCATCTCCTCGGCCTCGGCGGGAACCGGAGCGATCGGCTTCTCGACGAGAACATGGACGCCGCGCGCGAGTGCCCGGAGAGCGACCTCGCCGTGCGCGGAGGTCGGAACGGCGATCGTTGCCGCCTCGACCTCGCCGAGCAGATCGTCGAGGTCGTCGTACGCGCGGCCGCCGCCTCGGGCCGCCGCCGCGCGCGCCCGCTCCGGATCGCGATCGTAGCAGCCGACAAAACGGGCTTCCGGCGCCGAGGCGAGCACGCGGACGTGGTTCGCACCCCAGGCGCCGACGCCGATCACCCCGATGCGAACCGGTTCCATCGTTCGGAGTCTCTCAACAATCGGCTCGTGCCGCGCCCTTCCCCGCGTGCCGGGCGGGGGGTTCCGCCGATTCACCGGGCCGGGACTAGGTGATGCCCCTCTCCGAGGTCTCGATGAAGCGGAGAAGGTGCCGGATCTCCGGCAGGTCAGGAAGCTCCGCGCGGATCGCCTCCACCGCTTGCGGCGTGTTCTTCTCCGACCGGTACAGGATCTTGTACGCCTTGCGGAGCGCCGCGCGCGTCTCGGCCGGGAAACCGCGCCGCTCGAGCCCGACCTGGTTGATGCCGGCCACTCGAAGAGGATTGCCCGCGGCGAGGAAATACGGAGGAACGTCCTGGGCCACGCGCGAGCCGCCTCCGATGAAGGAGTGTCCTCCGATTCGCACGAACTGGTGAACCGGGGTGACCCCGCCGATGCTCGCGTGATCCTCCACCGTCACGTGGCCGGCGAGGTTCACCGCGTTCGCGAGAATCGTGTGGTTCCCGACCACGCAGTTGTGCGCGATGTGGACGTACGCCATCAGAAGATTGTGGCTCCCGATGCGCGTCGCCTCGTTCTCCTCGGTCGCGCGGTGGATCGTGACGAACTCGCGAATCGTGTTCTGTTCGCCGATCTCCACGAGGCTCTCCGCCCCGCGGTACTTGAGGTCCTGCGGCTCGACCCCGATGCACGTCGAGTGCAGGATCGTGCATCCGGCTCCGATCACGGTCCGCCCGTCGATCACGTTGTGCGCGCCGATCGAGGTTCCGTCCCCGATCGACACGTTCGGGCCGACGATCGTGTACGGACCGACGGCGACATCCTTGCCGATCCTCGCCCCCGGCGCGACGAGAGCGGTCGGGTGAATGGTCCCGGGCATGATCCCGGGTTCGATCCTCATGTTCGTCTCCTCGGGGGTCGCTCTGCTTCGGCTCACCGGTCCACGATCATGGAGAGGAGATCCGCTCCGGCGACCAGGTCGTCTCCCACGTAGGCGCGGCCGCGCATCTTGCAGGCCCTCGTCTTCAACCTCAGAAGCTCGAGTTCGAACCGGAGCGTGTCTCCGGGGAGAACCGGCTTGCGGAACTTCGCGTCATCGATGCCCATAAAGTAGACCAGCTTCCCTTCCGGGTGATCCACCGACGAGAGGAGAAGAATCCCGCCGGTCTGCGCCATCGCCTCGATGATGAGCACGGCGGGCATGATCGGGTGCCCCGGGAAATGCCCGATGAAGAACGGCTCGTTGATCGTGACATTCTTGATCCCCACCACGCGGGTTTCCGTGAGCTCGATAATCCGGTCCACCAGGAGGAACGGATAGCGGTGGGGCATGATCTTCATGATGAAGTTGATGTCGACGTTGGATGCGTGAAGGACCTCGTGCCGGAGCTTCAGGGTCGGCCCGTGCTTCTCCTCGGCGTAGCGGCGAAGGAGGCGCGCGAGCTTCACGTTCGCCGTGTGCCCCGCCTTGTGGGCGAGGATATGGCACCGCATCGGCAGGCCGACGAGGAAGAGGTCGCCGAGGAGGTCGAGGACTTTGTGGCGCACGAACTCGTCGGCGAACCGGAGCTGCTCGTCGCTCTCGACCGTCTCCTTGTGCACGACGATCGCGTTCGCGTATGTCCCTCCCTTGATCAGCCCCATCTGGCGCAAGCGGTCGACCTCGTTCTGGAGGGCGAACGTCCGCGCGGGCGCGATCTCCCGGCCGAACGATTCCTCGTCGATGTCGAAGTTGACGTGTTGCGTGCCGATCACCGGGTTGTCGTACTGGATCGTGAAGCTGACCCGGAGCCCGTCGTGCGGAAGAACGACCAGCTCGATCCCGTTTTCTTGAAGCGCGATCGGGCGATCGACGCGCAAGTAGAAGCGTTCGGCGTCCTGCTCTTGAATCCCCGCTTCGCGGAGGAGGCGCACGTAGGGGAGAGCGCTCCCGTCCGGCTCGGCCGGCTCCTCCGAGTCGATCTCGATGCGGACGTTGTCGATCCCGAGCCCGGCGACCGTCGCGAGGACATGCTCGACGGTGCTGATCCGGACGTTTCCTTTCTCGAGAATCGTCCGGCGCATGCTCCCTTCCATGTCGACGGTGTTCGTGATGTCCGCGACGATCTCGACCGGTTCATCCAGATCGACGCGCACGAAGCGGACGCCCGTGTTCGGCGGCGCGGGGCGAAAGCGCATCGTGACCTCGTGCCCCGTATGAAGCCCCACGCCGGAGATCGAGGCCTCGCGGGCGATCGTTCGCTGGCGCGTGCGGGAGCTCATTCTTCGTCCCCCTCTTCGCCGTTCTCGAGCGGCGGGTCGCCCGCGGGCTTCCCCTCGAGCACGTTGACGCGCCTCTCGAGCGTCGCGAGCCTTCGAATGAGATCGGGAAGGCGCGTGATGCTGGCGTAGATCTTTCGGGAGAGGCTGTGCTCGCGCGCCGGATAGCCGGAGACGGCCGTGTTGGACGGGACGGATTTGGTGACTCCCGCCTGGGCCCCGACCTTGACGTTGTCTCCGATCCGGATGTGCCCGACGATGCCGGCTTGCCCCGCGAGCGTGACGTTGTCGCCGATCTCGGTGCTCCCGGAGATCCCCACTTGCGCAACGATGATCGTGTTCTCGCCGACCACGGCGTTGTGCGCGATCTGCACCAAGTTGTCGATCTTCGTCCCCTTGCCGATGCGCGTCGTTCCCACCGTGGCCCGATCGATCGTGGTGTTCGCGCCGATCTCCACGTCGTCTCCGATCACCACGCGGCCGATCTGCGGGATCTTCATGTGCCGGGGCCCGTTCTTCGTGAAACCGAAACCGTCGCTCCCGATCACGGAGCCGCTATGCAGAATGACGCGATCTCCGATCTCGGAATCCTCGCGGATCGTCACGTTCGGGTAGATGAGACAATCGCGGCCGATCCGCGCGCGGAACCCGACGTAGGTGTTCGGAAGAATGCGCGTCCCTTCCCCGATCGCCGCGTCGTCCTCGATCACCGCGTGCGGTCCGATCGTGACCGACGCGCCGATCGTCACGTTCTTGCCGATCACGGCGGTCGGGTGGATCCCGCATGGCTTCTCGTAGTCGCGCGGCGCGAACAGTTCAATCACGCGGAGGAACGCCACGTACGGATTCGGGCTTATGAGCAGCGTCTTTCCGGCGCCGGCCTCGACCCCGTTCTTGGAGAGGATGATCGCCGACGCGTCGGTGGAGCGGAGATGCGCTTCGTAGCGAGGGTTCGCGAAAAACGTGATATCGCCGGGACGCGCCTCGCGAATCCCGGCAACCCCCGTGATTTCGATGTCCGGATCCCCGACGATCTCCCCGCCGACGCGATCCGCGATCTCTTGGAGTTTCATGACAGCGGAATCCTAGCTGCGGGGGCGCCTTCCGTCAAGGTCTTTTTCGCTCACGGCGCCGGTCAAGGCGTTGCGGAACCGCGAGTTATCGCGTCTCCGTCGGCTCGATCCCTCTGTTCAGCTCCTCGAGGATCCGGTCGGTGAGGTCGATCCCCGGGGCGGCGTAGACGATCCCTCCGACCGACGCGTCGAGCACGATCGTGTAGTTCTCCTCCTCGCCGATGCGCTGGAGGACGACGTTGATCTTCTCGATGATCGGCTGGATCAGCTCGCTGTTCTTCTCGGCGATCTTTCCTTGCGGGCCCCAGACCGACTGCGTGAAGGTCTCATAGGCCGCCTTCTTCTGATCGATCGCCTGCTTCCTCTCCTCCTTGCGCGTGTCCGAGAGCATGAGGCTCTGCGCCTGAAACTCCCTCTGAAGGGAATCGAGCTCGGCCTTCATCCCCTCGGCCTCCTTCACCCAGCCCGCGACCTCCTGGTCGAAGGAGCGCTGCGCGTCCTCGGTTCCTTTGAACTCGGCGAAGATGCGCGCGGAGTCGATGTACCCGATCTTCGGTTCCGCCGCGTCGATCGGACCGGCGCCGAGGGCCGCCGCAACGAACGCCGCGACCGCGCCTCCTCGAACGAGCCGCGCGATTCCTGTCTTCACTCGGTCACCTCCTGGTTCCGCGACGAAGCCCGCCGGGTGCGGCGGGCCCGTCTTCTCCTTCTCGTCACAAGTATCCCACAATCGTCCGCCGTTCCCGGTTCCCCGGCTCGGAGCGAGTGTTGTGTCCCGTGGGTGACTTGGCCGTTTCCGGCGAGGCCTCGCGGTTCCTGGCGAGGCGCGACGACGACCGCGTATCCAAAGAGATACGCCGAGGAGGAGCAACGAAGCCAGGGGCCGCGAGGGTCGTCGAAAACGTCAAGGAATCCCCGGGACACGACACTAATAGTCCGTTCCAATCTGGAAGTGAGGCTCCCACCGTCCCCCGCCCTCCCGATCGAGACCGTATCCGAAGTCGAACCCCATCTGGCCGAGCATCGGGATCTGGAAACGGATGCCGAAGCCGACGCCCCGCTTGAGCTCGTTCGGCCGGATCTCTCGGAAGCTGTTCCACGTGTTCCCCGCATCGAAGAAGAAGAGCCCGAAGATCTGCTCGACGACGGGAAACTTGTATTCCGCCGAAAGGGAGAGCATGGTCCGTCCCCCGAAATCGAAGTCGTTTCCCTCCGGGACGACGTCGCGGTCGTCGTAGCCTCGCAACCCCCAGATTCCCGTCCCGCCGAGCCGGTAGCGCTTGTAGATTGGAACCGTGGAAGCGTTCTCAAGACCGTCCACGACGCCGATGCGCGCGCGGAGCCCGAGGAAGAACTTCCAGAAGCTCGGGAAGTACCACCGGTTCTCCAGCTCGTACAGCTGGTATTCGGTGCTTCCTTGGAGAGGACCGCCGGCCCATTCTCCCGCGAGGATCGCCACCGAACCCTGCGTCGGATGGTAGAGCCGATCGGTGGAGTTCCGCGTGAAAGTAAACCGGGTGCTCGAGATCGATTCCGTCCCCGCCGCGGCCCGCACCGCCGCGCTCGCGTTCGCCCGCGGCTCGATCTCGCGCTCTTCGAGGCGGTAGCGCGCGTCCATGCGCGAGTAGTCGAGCCACGGAAGTCTCCGCCCGAGGAGGACGCCTCCCCCCTTCCGTTTCTCGAAGTAGCTGTCCCAATTTCGGCGAACGCTCGCGATGTCGAAGCCGGCCGCGGTCGGCGTATCGAAGAGCCACGGCTCCGTGTACGAGAGCTCGAGCTGGTTGAAGTTGCCGAACTCCCACATGAGGTTCGCCCGCTCGCCCCCCCCGAAGAGGTTCACCTGTCCGAGCCGCACGAATCCTGTCGCGCCGTTCATCGAGCTGAACCCCGCGCCCATTTGCGCCTCGCCGGTCTGCCGCTCCACCACCTCGAAGCTGATGTCGATGAGGTCCGTTCCCTTGACAGGTCGATAATCGAATCGCACATCGTCGAAGAACCCGAGCTGGAAGAGCTCCCGTTGGGAGCGCATGATCCGCGAGCGCTGGAAGAGGTCGCCCGGCGCGGCGACGAGCTCGCGCCGGATCGTCCGCTCCTTCGTCCTCTGGTTCCCGGTGATGTTCACCTTCCCGATCCGGGCCGGCTCTCCCTCGGTGATGCGGAAGACGAGGTCGACGACGTTCCCCTCGCGCACCGTTCTCTCGGGGACGATGTTCGCGAAGATGTACCCCTCCTCGGAGTAGACCGCATAGAGGTTCGAGAGGGTTTCGTCGTATTCATCCCGATTGAACACACGGCCCTCGCGGAGCTTCACCGCGGCGGAGAGGACCGCGTCGCCGAAGCGCTCGTTCCCGTCGAAGGAGACCTCCCCCGCCGCGTACTTCTCTCCCTCGGTGACGAAGATCCGGAGGATGAGATCGCGGGGAGTTTCTCCCGGCTCGACCTCCGTGCTGTCGACGCGCGCGTCGAGGAACCCGTTCCTTCCGTAGACCGCGCGGATCTTCTCCTTGTCCTCCTCGAAAACCTCCGGCTTGAACTCGCCGCTTCGAATCCACGAGTCCGGCTTGGTCTCCATCTTCTTGCGAAGCGCCTTCTCCTCGACCTCCTCGACGCCGACGAACTCGATCCTTTTGACACGAACCTTCTCTCCCTCGCGGATCTCGAGGAGCACATTCCGGTTCCCGAGGCTGTCCTCGCCGGCGAACTTCCACTCGACCTCCGCGTTCCGATAGCCCTTCTCCTTGTAGAGGTCGAGGATCCTCTTCTTCTCCCGCGAGAGGAGATGAGGTCCGACGACGAGGCTCTTCTTGAGCAGGGTCTCCGCAAAGAGATCCTTGTCCTTGATCTTCTGGTTTCCGCTTGCGGAGAACGAGCCGAGGAGCGGGTACTCGGCGACGCGCACGAAGAGGTCGACCGAATCCCCCGCGATCTCGCGCGTCACCTCGATTCGCTCGTACTGGTTCGTGGCGTAGAGATTGCGGATGCCTTCGGCGACAGCCCGCGGGTCGTAGCGGTCTCCCGGGCGAATCGCGAAGGTGCGGACCGCGGACGCCTCGCCGATCCGCGAGCCCCCGCGGATTTCTACGGAGCGAACCGACTCGGCGCCGCGCGCCGTTTGGGGAAGGAGCGAGAAGGAGAGGAAAGAGAAAAGAGAGAGAAGGAACAAAGGCGCGGCGGCCCTTCCCGCTCTTCTTCGAACGAGGACGGCTCCTCGGAGCCCTTCTTTCGAGACCATCAGCCTTCCCGATCAGGGGTGCCTAGACGAGGCGGGAGGCTCGGAGAGGAGCATCCCCCCCGCTCACGCCTGCTCGGTGCTCTCCTGCCCGGGGGCCTGTGCCGCGCTGATCGTCTCTCCGTCCGGCGGGCGGACCTCCTTGCGGAACTCCAGCCCCTCCTCTCCTCGATCGACCACGATCCGGTCGCCGGGAAGGAACTTTCCGCCGAGGATCTCCTCCGAGAGCGGATCCTCGATCGCCTGCCGGATGACGCGCCGAAGGGGACGCGCCCCGAAGCTCGGGTCGTAACCCTTCTCGACGATCAGTTCCCGGGCCCGGTCCGTGAGGACCAGCGCGAGATCCCGATCACCGAGACGATTCTGGACCTCCGTGAACAGAATGTCCACGATCTTGAACATGTCCTCCCGCTCGAGAGACCGGAAGATGATCGTCTCGTCGATCCGGTTCAGGAACTCCGGGTTGAACGTGCGGCGCACCTCGTCCATGATCTGATCGGTCATCAGGTTGAACTTCGATTCCTTGTCCTCTCGCTGGAAGCCGAGCGTACCGCCCTGCTTGATCCGCCGCGTGCCGAGGTTCGAGGTCATGATCACCACGGTGTTCCGGAAGTTCACGCGGCGCCCGAAGCTGTCCGTCAGGTGCCCGTCCTCGAGAACCTGGAGGAGAATGTTGAACACGTCCGGGTGCGCCTTCTCGATCTCGTCGAGCAGGATGATCGAGTAGGGTTTCCGGCGAACCTTCTCGGTGAGCTGCCCGCCCTCCTCGTGCCCGACGTACCCCGGGGGCGCCCCGACGAGCCGGGAGACGGCGAACTTCTCCATGAACTCCGACATATCGATCCGGATGAGCGCCTCCCGGTCCTCGAAGAGGAACTCGGCGAGAACGCGGGCGAGCTCGGTCTTTCCGACACCGGTCGGTCCGAGGAAGATGAACGAGCCGATCGGACGCCTCGGGTCGTGCATGCCCGCGCGGTTTCTCCGAATCGCCTTCGAGATTGCGACGACGGCCGCGTCCTGGCCGATGATCTTCTTGTTGATCTCGTCCTCCATGTGGAGGAGCTTCTCCATCTCGGTCTGCGTGAGCCGGCGCATCGGGATGCCGGTGATGCTGGAGACGACCGCCGCGACCGCCTCGGCGTCGACGACCGCCTTGTCCTCTTTCTTCTGGACGTCCCAGTCCTTCTGGAACGAGAGAAGCTCCTGGCGGAGCCGCTTCTCCTGATCACGGAGGGCCGCCGCCTTCTCGAACTCCTGGGCGCAGATCGCGGCTTCCTTCTCCTGCGTCACCTTGTTCAGCTTCTTCTCGATGTCGTTCAGGTCCTTCGGGATCGCGCTCACCGCAAGCCGCGCGCGCGAGCCCGCTTCGTCGATGATGTCGATCGCCTTGTCCGGAAGGAAACGGTCGCTGATGAAGCGGTCGGAGAGCTTCACCGCGGCGACGATCGCCTCGTCGGTGATCTCCGCCCGGTGATGCGCCTCGTACTTGTCCCGAAGCCCGCGGATGATCTCCATCGTCTCCGCCGCGGTGGGCGGGTTGATCATGATCGGCTGGAAGCGGCGCTCGAGCGCGCCGTCCTTCTCGATGTACTTCCGGTACTCGTCGAGCGTGGTGGCGCCGATGCACTGGAGCTCCCCGCGCGCGAGCGCCGGCTTCAGCATGTTGCTCGCGTCGATCGCCCCTTCCGCGCCGCCCGCGCCGACGATCGTGTGGAGCTCGTCGATGAAGATGATCACGTTGTCCGATTCGCGGATCTCGTTCATCACCGCCTTGAGGCGCTCCTCGAATTGTCCTCGGTACTTCGTCCCCGCGACGATCGATGCTAGGTCGAGCGTGACGAGCCGCTTGTTCATGAGGATGTGGGGGACGCGGTGCGTCGCGATCCGTTCCGCGAGCCCCTCGGCGATGGCGGTCTTGCCGACCCCGGGCTCGCCGATGAGCGCCGGATTGTTCTTCTTCCGCCGGCAAAGGACTTGGACGACCCGCTCGATCTCCTTGTGCCGCCCGATCACCGGGTCGAGCTTCCCCTCGCGGGCGAGCTGCGTGAGGTCGCGCCCGAACTGGTCGAGCGCCGGCGTCTCGCTCTTCTGCGGGGAGGCCGCTTGCCCCGGCGCGCTGTGCCCGCCGAGCAGCTTCAGCGTCTCATCGCGCACGCGCTTCTTGTCCGCCCCGAGGTCCATGAGAACACGCGCCGCCACGCCTTCCCCCTCGCGGATCAGGCCGAGCAGAAGGTGCTCCGTTCCGACGTAGTTGTGACCGAGAAGCCGCGCTTCTTCGACGGCGAGCTCGAGCACGCGTTTCGCGCGCGGCGTGAAGGGGATCTCGCCGATCGTGAGCGTTCCCCCGCTCCCCGACACCATGCTCTCGACCGCCTGGCGGATCTGGTCGAGATCGAGGCCGAGGTTGCTTAGAACCGTCGCGGCGATCCCTTCTCCCTCGCGAACGATGCCAAGAAGGAGATGTTCCGTTCCGATGTAGTCGTGCTGGAGCCTTCCCGCTTCCTCACGGGCGAGGTACATCACCTTTCGGACTCGTTCCGTGAATCGGTCGTGCATGTCTTCAGTCCTCTAGCGGGACTTCCCGCTCGTTCCTCGGCCCCCGATCCCGCGTCTTCTTCCCCTATATACTACCGGCCCTCGCGCACGGCAACCGCCGCGCGGGCCGCAGGTCGCGATGCCCACGTCGTTTTCGCGAACAGGGTCGTCGCCGACAACCCTCTACTATAGATCGGCGTTCGGGGGTGTTTGCGCAAGCCCCCCGTCCCGTTCCCGCGCGAGGAGCCCCCGGACGAGGGCGGCGCGCTGATAGTCCCGCTCCACCTGGTCCAGCTTCTCCCCCGCCCGCTTCTGGAGGTGCGCGGGGAGCGTCTCGATCATCAAGCGGTTCAAAACGCCGAGATCGATCGAATCGAGGAGACCCGCGGTCCGCCCGAAACGGACGGCGGAGACGAGGCTCATCACCTCCTGCGATGAGATCACGCGGCAATGCGCGAGCAGGCCGACCGAACGGAAGACCTTGTCCTCGACCTGCACGCGGGCGCTTCGGAGAAGCACCTCGGATGCGCTCTTCTCGTGATCGAGGATCTGGCGCGTCACGCGGTCGAGGCTCTCGATGATGTCCGGCTCGCTCTGGCCGAGCGTCGTCTGGTTCGAGATCTGAAAGAAGTTCCCCATCACCTCGCTCCCCTCGCCGAACATCCCGCGCACCGCGAGACCGACCTGCGCGATCCCGCGGAGAACCTTGGCGATCTGTTTGGTGAGGACGAGCCCCGGAAGGTGGATGAGGACGGAGACGCGTAGGCCCGTGCCAACGTTCGTCGGGCACGCGGTGAGGTAGCCCCATTCCTTCGAGAACGCGAAGTCGAGCTGCGAGTCGAGCTCGTCGTCGATTCGGTCGGCTCGTCTCCAGGCCTGCAAGAGGTCGAGACCGGAGTGGATCGACTGGACGCGCAGGTGGTCCTCCTCGCTGATCATGACGCTCGCGCGTTCGTCCGCGCCGATCGCCACCCCGCGCGGCCCGTTCCCGTTCGCGAGGTCGGGCGAGATCAGATGGCGCTCGACGAGATACTGGCGGTCGAGCGAGGAGGTCCGGTCGACGCGCACGACCCGCGCATCGGCAAGCGACGTGGAGCGTGCGATCGCCTCGCGCGCGGTCTCGAAGACCTGTGCGCGCTCGTCCGGGTTCGCGCGTTGCGAGAACGGATGGCCGGCGAGGTTTCGCGCGAGACGGACGCGGCTGGAGAGAACGATCGCCGCCTCGGGTCCGCCGCCGCCGAGCCACGACGGATCTCCGAGGAGCGGGAGGTTACTCATCGCTCTCCTCCAGCTTGCGGATCTCGTCCCGGAGGCGCGCCGCCTCCTCGAACTCCTCGAGCCGGACGCAGCGGTCGAGCCTTTCCTTTAGGGCGCGCATCTCCCTCGCCTTTCGATGCTTCTCCCCCGATTCGCCCGGGTTCTTCCCCGCGTGCCGATCGCTCCTGTGGATTCTCCGGAGAAGAGGGACAAGGGGAACTCGAAACGTCTCGTAGCAGTCGGAGCATCCGAGGCGCCCGGAGGACTTGAAGTCGATGTAGGTCATGCCGCACAAGGGGCACGCGGCCGGGCCGGAGTCCTCTCCGGCGCCTCCGACATTCTCATCCGCCATGCTTCCGAGGAGGTTCGGAACCGAGAACTCCTCCTTGGGCGAGGAGGCGATAATCCCCTTATCCTCGGCGCACTCCGCGCAGAGATGAACCTCCTTCACCTGGTCGTCCGAGATTTCCTTGTAGTGGACCGTCGCGTCCCGCTTGCCGCAGTGTTGACATTTCATTGTGGAATGGTCTCCCGCCGTTCGGACCTCCGGCCGGCCTCGGACACGCGGCCGTCGTGGAGGCGGAGCTTTCGGTCCGCGCGGTCCGCGAGGGACTCGTCGTGCGTGACGAGGACGAACGCCTGGCCGTGCTCGTCGCGCAGCGCCCAGAGAAGCCGGTGGAGATCCTCGCTCGTGGTCTCGTCCAGATTGCCCGAGGGCTCGTCGGCAAGAACGATATCCGGCCTCGCCACGAGCGCCCGCGCCACCGCCACACGCTGCTGCTCGCCTCCCGAGAGATCGGCCGGGAGGTGGTGGAGGCGCGCGGAGAGACTAACCGCGTCCAGAATCTCCCGCGCTCGCGTTCTCGCCTCGGCCGGTCTTCCCCCCGCGATCAGAAGGGGGAGCATCACGTTCTCCTCGGCGGTGAACTCCCCGAGCAGATGGTGAAATTGAAAGACGAACCCTACCCGCCGGTTCCGGAGGCGCGAGAGGTCGCCGTCCTTGAGACGGAAAACATCCTCTCCCCCGATACGGACGAGCCCGGACGTCGGGCGGAGGAGCGCCCCGCAGATGTGAAGGAGCGTGCTCTTCCCGGCCCCCGAGGCTCCGACGATCGAGACGATCTCTCCTCTCGCGACGGCGAGATCGACCCCCCGGAGAACGTGAAGCTCCTCCGCGCCCGAGGGGAAGATCTTTCGAAGCCCCTCGGCCCGGAGAACGATCTCGTTTCGCGCGTTCGCATCCATCATTCGTACCGGATCGCATGGACCGGCTCGAGACGGGACGCCTTCCACGCGGGGTAGAGGGTCGCGGTGAGGCAGATCGCCATCGAGGCGGCCGCGACACGGATGAAGTCGAGCGCTTCCATCCGCACCGGAAGCGAATCGATGAAGTAGATGTCCCCCGGCAGCGGGATGAACTTGTAGCGGTCGAGGAGCCAGCAGAGGACCGAGCCGCCTGCGAGTCCGAGGAGCGTTCCGATCGCGCCGATCACGGCCCCCTCGAGTACGAAGATGAAGAGCACCGCGCGCAAGGGAGCGCCGAGCGTCTTCAGCACGCCGATCTCCCGCGTCTTCTCCATCACGACCATGATGAGCGTGCTCGTGATGTTGAACGCGGCCACGAGGATCACGAGCGCGAGGATCACGAACATGACCCTCTTTTCGGTGCTCATCCAGGAGAAGAGAGTCCGGTTCAGATCGATCCAGTTGTTCGTGCGGAACGGGGGATGCCCCACGCGGGCGAGGAGCCGGCCCGCGATCGCGGGCGCGCGATACGGATCGTCGACGCGGACGGAGATCCCCGTCACCGCTTTCCCCATGCCGAGGAGATCCTGCGCCGCCTCGAGCGGAACGAGGACGAGCGAGGAGTTGTATTCGTACATGCCCGCGTCGAACGTCCCCGCCACGCGGAAGCGCCGCATCTTCGGAACCGAACCGAAGGGGGTGACCGCCGTGTTCTCGAACGAGGCGAGCACGATCGTCTCTCCGGAGAGGGTTCCGAGGTTGAGGGCGAGCTCCGTTCCGATGAGCGCGGGGGGCGGTCCGGTCCCGTCCCACTCGAGGCTCGCGCCGCGCGGGGTCGTGCGGGCGAGGAGATCCGAGACGCCCATCTCCCGCTTCGGGTCGATTCCCTTGAGGACGACGCCGTCCATCTCGTCCTCGACGCGGATCATCGCCTTCGTGTACACGAAGGGAGAGAGGGCGGCGACGCCGTCGGTCGTCCGAACCCGCTCCTCCAGATCCTCGTCCGTCTCGAACGGCTCGTTCCCGTAGCGGAGGAGGATCACGTGCGCGTTCGTCCCCATGATCCGCGATTTCACCTCTTGCTCGAAGCCGTTCATCACCGCGAGCACGACGAGAAGCGCGGTGACGCCGACGAACACCCCGAGAACCGAGATGAGGCTGATGACCGGGATGAAGCCGAACCGCTTCTGCGAGTGCAGATGGCGGCTCGCGATGAAGAGCGTGTAGCGCATGGCTCACTCGCCCCCTTCGGGGCGGAGCTGCGGGAAGAAGAGGACGTCGCGGATCGAGGGCTGATCGGCGAAGATCATCGACAGGCGGTCGATGCCGACGCCCATCCCTCCGGTCGGCGGCATCCCGTACTCGAGGGCGCGGAGAAAATCCTCGTCGACCTGCTGCGCCTCCTCGCGTTCCTTTCCGCGGAGAAGCCGCTGCGACTCGAAGCGGGCCCTCTGCTCGATCGGATCGTTCAGCTCGGAGAACGCGTTCCCGATCTCCATTCCGAAGAGATACGGCTCGAACCGCTCGACGATCCCGGGCCGGTCGTGCCGTTCCTTGGCGAGAGGCGAGATCTCCTTCGGGAAGTCGACGACGAAGGTCGGCGCCTCAATTCCCGGCTCGATCCACGCGGCGAAGAGCGCGTCGAGAAGCGCTCCGCGCGAAGCATCCGCGGGAGCCTCTCCCCCGCTCTCCCGAACGGCGGCGCGAAGCTCCTCCTCGCCGGCCCGAAGGACGTCCTTCCCGAGCCTCTCGGAGAGCGAATCGACGAAGGAGACCGTCTTCCAGGGACGGGAGAGGTCGGCATTCTTCCCGCCGAAGGAGACCGCCGTTCCGCCGAGCGTCTCGAGAGCGATCGACCGGAGCATATCCTCGAGAAGCCGCATCATGTCGCGGAAGTCGGCGTACGCTTCGTACAGCTCGAGCTGGGTGAACTCCGGGTTGTGCGTCCGGTCGATCCCCTCGTTCCGGAAGTCCTTCCCGATCTCGTACACCTTTTCGAGACCGCCGATGATGAGGCGCTTGAGGTAGAGCTCATCCGCGATCCGGAGATAGAGTTTTAGGTTCAAAGCGTTGTGATGCGTGACGAAAGGCCGCGCCGACGCCCCTCCGTAAAGCGGCTGAAGGATCGGCGTCTCCACCTCGAGAAAACCCCGCGCGTCGAGAAAAGAGCGGACCGAGCGGACGACCGCCGCGCGCGTCCGAAACGCCCGTTGCACGTCCGGGTTCACGATGAGGTCGAGGTAGCGCTGGCGGTAGCGGGTCTCCTTGTTCGTGAGCCCGTGCCACTTCTCCGGAAGAGGCCGAAGCGACTTCGCGAGCACCTCGAACGAGCGGACCTCGATTGAGATCTCGCCGCTCTTCGTGCGGAAGAGGACGCCCCGCGCGCCGAGGAGATCTCCGGCCTCGATCTGCTTCCAGGCTTCGTACGCCGCTTCGCCGAGAATGTCCGCGCGGAAGTAGAGCTGCACGTCTCCGCTCCGGTCACGGAGGTGGGCGAACGAGGCCTTCCCCATCCGCCGAATCGTGAGGATCCGGCCCGCCACGGCGACCAGGGTCTTCTCCCTCTCCAGCTCGTCGAAACGCTCCGTGATCTCCGCGGCGAGGCGATCTCTCTCGAAGCGGGTCGGGTAGGGCCGAATGCCGCTCTCCTCGAGCCGGCGCCGCTTCTCGAGCCGCACCTGAAAAAGCGCTTTCTCTTCGGTCACGCGGAACTCCTTCGGTTCGTCCTTCGGGCGCGGGCCGGAACGGACCCAATATAAGCGCCTCACGGCCTTCCGTCAAGAAAGGCCGCGCGTTGAACCCGTGTTTTTCCAACGACTTTCGCCGAACGCTCTATCGCATCCGAAGAAACGCCTGCACGAAGAGGTCGATCTCCCCGTCCATGATCGCCTGGATGTTCCCGGTCTCCGCTCCCGTGCGGTGGTCCTTGACGAGCGTGTAGGGCTGGAAGACATAGCTTCGGATCTGGTTCCCCCAAGCGATCTCCTTCTTCTCTTCTTCTTTCTCGGCGCGCTTCTTCCTCTCCTCCTCCAGGCGGGCGGCCATCAGGCGCGCCTTGAGCACCTTGAGCGCGTTGGCCCGGTTCCGGTGCTGCGAGCGCTCGCTCTGACAGCTCACGACGATGCCGCTCGGGATGTGCGTGACGCGCACGGCCGAGTCGGTCTTGTTCACATGCTGGCCGCCGGCGCCGCTCGCGCGGAACGTTTCGATCCGGACCTCCGATTCCTTGACGTCGATCTCCTCGATCTCCTCCGGCTCCGGATAGACGAAGACGCTCGCGAACGATGTGTGGCGGCGGTGCGCGGCGTCGAAGGGAGAGAGCCGGACCATCCGGTGGACGCCGATCTCCGCCTTCAGGTACCCGTAGGCGTAGTCACCTAAAACTTCGAGGGTTACACTTTTCAGACCCGCTTCTTCGCCCGATTGATAATCGAGAAACGAATATTTGTAATCACGAAGATCGCACCATCGTTGATACATGCGTAAGAGCATTTCCGCCCAGTCTTGAGAGTCGATCCCGCCGGCCCCAGGGTGGATCGTGAGGATCGCGTTCCCTCGGTCCTCCGGCTCCGGAAGGAGGGAGCGGATCTCCATCTCGGAAACGAGGCGGACGAGCCGTTTCATGCTCTTCTTGAGCTCGGCGCGGAGGTCGGGGTCCTCCCCGTCGTCTTCCGCCATCTCGAGAAGGAGACCGATCTCCTCCTCGGCCGATCGAAGCGCGTCGAACTCCTCGAGAACGCGCTTCTCCGAGGAGAGCGCGCGCGTTACCTCCTCCGCCTTCTTCCGATCGCCCCAGAAGTCCCGGGCCGACATGCGGGTTTCGAGTGCCTCGATCTTCTTCCGCCTTCCGGCGATGTCAAAGATACCCCTCGAGCTCGTCGATCTTCTTCCGGTGCTCTTCGAGTGACGCCCGAAGCTCCTTCGTGTCCCACATCGCTCGTCCTCCCCTATCGGGACTCGGCCTCTCTCTGGAGCGCGCGCCAGACCTCGCGGGCCCGCTCTTCCAGATCGGCCGGTCTGCCGACGTTTTCGATCACGAAATCGGACCGGCGCGCCTTTTCTTCCTCGCCGGTTTGGCACTGGACGCGGCGGAGCGCCTCCTCCTCGGAGATCCCGTGGCGCCGCGCGATCCGACTCGCCCGCGCGGCCGGGGGCGCGGTGACCGCGACGACCCGATCGACCTCGTTCTCGATTCCCCACTCGTAGAGGAGCGCGGCATCCAAGACGAAGATCGTTTCCGGCTTTCTCCTCGCGTTCCGGATCTCGGTCCGAATCTTCCTCAATAGTATAGGATGAACGATCCGGTCGAACAGACGGAGTTTCTCGGGATCGCTGAAGACCGCCTCGCCGATGAGACGGCGGTCGAGCGATCCGTCCGGGCGCGCGATCGAGGGGCCGAGCGCGGTCACGATGCGCGCGGCGACCCCGGCATCGGTCTCCCAGACCTCGCGGCCGATCCGGTCGGCGTCGATCCGCTTCGCTCCCCATCGTGCGAAGAGCTCCGCGACGGACGTCTTCCCGCTCCCCATGTTTCCGGTGACGGCGACGATCACGGGGTGCTCCCCAGGCCGTGGGCCTGGAGCCAGTTCCTCCCGGCTCCCGCTTCCGCGACGAGAGGGACGCGAAGCTCCATCCGGCTCTCCATGATCTTTTTCGCGCGCCGGCCCACCTCCTCGGCACGATCCGCGGGGGCCTCGAAGACGAGCTCGTCATGCACCTGGAGGATCATGTGGACCTCCGGTCCGATTCGGGCGAGCTCCTCGTCCACGGCGATCATCGCGAGCTTGATGAGATCGGCCGCCGAGCCTTGGACCGGCGTGTTCACCGCGGTTCTCTCCGCCGTCGCGCGGATCCTCCCGTTGTCGCTCGAGAGCTCCGGAAGATAGCGGCGCCTTCCGAGCATCGTCTCGACGTATCCTCTCTCGCGGCCCCGCGCGACCGTCACCTCGAGGAAGGTCTTCACGCCGGGGTACGCGGCGAAGTAGCCGGCGATGAACTCCTCCGCCTCCGCCTGCGGGATCGCGAGCCGCCCGGCGAGGCCGTACGCCCCCATCCCGTAAATGATGCCGAAGTTCACCGTCTTCGCGCGCGCGCGCATCTCGTCGGTCACGTCCTCCTCGCCGACGCCGAAGAGGGTCGCCGCGGTGCGGCGGTGGATGTCCTTTCCGGCGCGGAAGTCGGCGATGAGCCGCTCGTCTCCCGAGAGATGGGCAAGGAGTCGAAGTTCGATCTGCGAATAATCGACGGATATGATTCGACGATCCTCCGCCCCGGCGACGAACGCCTTGCGGATCTTCCGGCCGGCCTCGGTCCGGATCGGGATGTTCTGGAGGTTCGGATCGGACGAGGAGAGGCGTCCCGTCGCCGCCACGGTCTGGTTGAACGAGGTGTGGATCCGCCCGGTGGACGGGTGGACGAGCTTGGGGAGCGCGTCGACGTACGTGCTCCGGAGCTTCTCGAGGAGCCGGTAATCGAGGATGAGCGCGGGGAGCCGGTGCCGGAGGGCGAGCTCCTGGAGAACCGAGGTGTCGGTGGAGAGCCCGGTCTTCGTCTTCCGCACCGGGCGGAGGCCGAGCCTCTTGAAAAGAACCTCGGAGAGTTGTTTCGGCGAGTTGACGTTGAACGGCACCCCTGCCGCCTCGTGAATCGACTCGACGATCTTCGCGATCTCGCCGGCGAGCTCTGCGGACATCCTCTCGAGGAACGGAACGTCGATCGCCACCCCCCGCTCCTCCATCCGCGCGAGGACGTCGACGAGGGGGATCTCGACCTCTCGAAAGAGCTTGTCGGCCTGGCTCTCGCGGAGGCGCGGCTCGAGGATGTCGGCGAGGCGGAGCGTCCAGTCCGCGTCCTCGCAGGCGTACTCTCGAGCTTCCTCCGCGCGGACTCGGTCCATCGTCCTCTCAGTCTTTCCCTGGCCGATCACCCGCTCGATCGGGATCATTTTGTGGTTCAAGTGAACGAGAGCGAGATGGTCGAGTCCGTGCTGCCGCTTCTCCGGGTCGAGGAGGTAGGAGGCGATCATCGGGTCGAAGGAGAGCCCGCGGACCGGGAAGCCGGCGCGCCGGAGAACGAGCATGTCGTACTTGGCGTTCTGCGCGATCTTCGGGATCTTTCCCTCGGCGAAGAGCGGTCTGAGCGCATCCCGCGCGGCCTCGAGCGGAACGTTCCCATCTCCGGCGTGGCGGAGGGGGACGTACCATGCTCTCCCCGGACGGGCGGCGAGCGCGATTCCCACGAGCTCCGCGCGCATCGGGTCGATCGAGGTCGTCTCCGTGTCGAAGGCGAAGCGGCCCTTCCGGCGGATCTCCTCGGCGATCGCCAGGAGGTCCCCCGCCGCGGCGAGGCGGTACGAGGTCTCCGTCTCCTCGGGCTTCCCGCCGAGAGAGGCGAGCAGGCTGTGGAACTCGAGCTCTCGAAAGAGAGGCGCCGCCTTCTCCGTCGCGATCGGACGCCGCGCAAGGTCCTCGATGCGGACAGAGAGGGGAACGTCCTTGCGGATCGCGACGAGCTCGCGCGAGAGGAGCGCGTCCTCCCGATGGGCGCGCAGCTTCTCGCCGAGTTTTCCGGGGATCGAATCGACCGCCGCGTAGAGCGCGTCGAGCGATCCGTGCTCGTTGATCAGCTTCGCGGCGATCTTGGGGCCGATCCCGGGAACCCCCGGCACGTTGTCGCTCGCATCGCCCGCGAGCGCCATGAGATCAACGATCCGGGATGCGGGAACCCCCGCGCGCTCGATCACCGCGGCGTCGTCCGCGGCGACCGTGTCCTTCCCTTCCTTTCCGGGGATCACGAGACGGATCCCCGGACGGACGAGCTGGAGAAAATCCTTGTCGCCGGAGAAGATCTCCGTCTCGATCCCCTCGGCGGCCGCGCGCTCGGCGAGGGTCGCGATCACGTCGTCCGCCTCGTACCCCTCGACGGCGAGCACCGGAAGGGAGAGCGCCTCCACCGCCTCGAGGATGCGCGGGTATTGCCCGGCGAGCTCGTCCGGGATCGCGGGGCGGTTCGCCTTGTACTTCTCGTATCGTTCGTGGCGGAAGGTCGGCTTGGGCGTGTCGAGGACGAACGCGGCGTAATCCGGCTTTCGCTCTTCGAGAATGCGGAGAAGCGCGCTCGCCGTCCCGAAGACGGCGCTCGTCTCCTCCCCCTTCGCGGTGCGAAGCGGGTTCCGAATGAACGCGAAGTGCGAACGAAAGATGAGAGCCGATCCGTCGATGAGAAGAAGGCGCGCCGCCATGCTACCCCCGCGGCTCCGCGAAAAGCGTGGAACCCGCCGCCCCGGTGATTCGTACCTCAAGGAAATCGCCCGGCGCTCCCGCCCCCGGAGGGAGAAGCACCGCGCCGTCGATCTCGGGCGCGTCCCGTTCGGTCCGCCCCCAAACCCCTTCTTCGTCCTCGGAATCGACGAGGACGGGGAGGGTCCGGCCGACGAAACGCGCGGTCCCGGCATCGACGATCCTCTCTTGGAGGTCGAGAAGCGTCTGCGCCCGCTCCCGCGCGAGCTCCTCCGGAACCGGATCGGGGAGTGCCGCCGCCTCGGTCCCCTCCTGCCGGGAGAACCGAAAGACGCCGAGGTGCTCGAAAGCCGCCTCCTCGGCGAACCGAAGAAGCTCTTCGAAGTCTTCGTCGGTCTCGCCGGGAAAACCGACGAGAAGGCTCGAGCGGAGCGCGATCCCCGGGACGCGCGCCCGAAGCTTGCCGATGATCGTGCGCACGGCCCGGCCGGACATCCCGCGCCGCATCGCCTGAAGCATCCGGTCGCTCGCGTGCTGAACCGGAACGTCGAGATAGCGGCACGCCCGTCCGTCGGCGAGGCGCTCGATCAGCGAATTGTCGATCTCTGATGGATATGTGTATAGGACGCGCACCCAGGGGATCCCTTCGATCGCGGCAAGCCGGTCGATGAGGGCGGGGAGAGTCGCTCGGTCCCCGAGGTCGTTTCCATAGGCGGTCGTTTCCTGGGCGACGAGGACGAGCTCCCTCGCGCCGCGCGCGGCGAGGATGCGCGCTTCCCTTTCGAGCGATTCGAGGGAACGGCTCCGTTGTCTTCCTCGGATGAGCGGGATCGAGCAGAACGAGCACGGGCGATCGCATCCTTCGGCGATCTTGAGGTACGCGGTGTGCGAAGAGCCGAGAGGGAGCCTCCCCTCGCCGATCGAGTCGGGGTCGTCGGGTTCCTCGGCGGCGCGCGGCGCGCGTGCCGGCCGATCCGCGAAGAGCGCGCGCGCGGCGCGGCCGACGGCTTCAAGCGAGCGGACGCCGGCGAGCGCGTCGATCTCCGGCATCTCGCGGAGAAGCTCGGCTCCCGAGCGCTCCGCGAGGCAGCCCGCGACGAGGAGCTTGCGCGTCCCCTTCGCGCGCCCCGCCTCGAGTATCGCGCCGATCGATTCTTCCTTCGCGTCATCGATGAAGCCGCAGGTGTTCACGAGGATGAGGTCCGATTCCTCGGCGCTCGGCGCGATCGTCCATCCGTCCCGCCGGAGGATGCCCGCGATCGTCTCGCTGTCGACCTCGTTCTTGGGACAGCCGAGCGTGTGGATGTAGACCCGTTTGGTTTGCATGTCGAGCGCCCCGCCGCGAGAGTAGCACGGGGCCCTGGCCAGGGAAAGGCGGCGCTGCGGTCACCCGCCGTGGTGATGTCGTCGGCCGGCGGGGCCCGCCCGCGGCTGTCCGCTCGATGCTCCCCCTCCGCGCTTCGCGCTCCGGGGACTCCCTCGGCAGCCTCGGTCGCGCCTATGGGACGAGTGGTTGAATACGCCGAGCCTTGGTGGCTGCGCTTCTCGCGGACACCTGCCGCCGCCACCCGCCGTGGTGGCGTCTTCGGACGGCGGGCGCGGACCCGCTCGTCAGGCCGACCTCCCCCTCGGGGACGCCTCCGAACGCGCCCCGCGCGTTCTCGGCTCCAATCGCTCGGCCACCCGCCCCCACGGGCGGGAGCCTTCGGCTCCGTTGTCGAGGGGGCGGGTACCCGGCCTCGTCGATCAGGCCCCGAGGGGGAGGTCGGCCCGCCGAGCGAGCAAGAGCGCGCACCGTCAGGGTTGTCTCTTAGATCGACGATGCAACCACGGCGGGTGGCGGCCACGGGCGCCCGCGACGCGCGCAGCGAAAGCGAGCACGGCAGCGGGCGGATGGCCGACAGGACCCGCCGTCCGATGACGTAACCACGGCGAGTCTCGGACGACGAGATCTGTCTTCCTCCGGAAACGGGGGGCGGGGCAGTGCGGCATGTTTGCCGGAATTCGGTACCTGATACCCTATTTGATACCCTATTTCACCGCAGGAAGCACCCCAACAGTCGAGTCATAGCCCGGAAATGGGGTATCAGGTACCGAATTCCGATGAATGGGTCGGCTACTCCGCTTCCGCCGATGTGCCCGCGCGCTTCTCTTCCTCGCGCGCGCGGAGCCACTCCTCGCCGACCAGGACCTCGCGCGCCTTCGATCCTTCGAACGGACCGACGACCCCCGCGTCCTCGAGAAGATCGATGAGACGCGCCGCGCGCGAGTAACCGACCCGGAGGCGCCTCTGGAGAAGCGAGACCGAGCCTTGCTCGGCGTGGATCACGATGCGGGCCGCCTCGTCGAAGAGCTCGTCGTCGAGGTCGATGTCCGCGCCTTCCTCGTCGCTCCCCCCTTCCGTTTCGAGAAGGACCGTGCGGCGGTCCTTCGGCTGGTAGCCCTGTTCCTTGAGGAAGGTGACGATGTCGAACGTCTCCTCGGTCGAGATGTACGCTCCGTGGATTCGGCTCACCTCGGGACGCCCGGAGAAGACAAAGAGCATGTCCCCCTTCCCGAGGAGCTTCTCCGCGCCGTTCGCATCGATGATCGTTCGCGAGTCGACCTTCGATGCGACCTGGAACGCGATCCGCGAGGGGAAGTTCGCCTTGATCACGCCGGTGATCACGTTCACCGACGGTCTCTGCGTGGCGAGAACGAGATGGATCCCGACGGCGCGCGCCATCTGAGCGAGCCGCGCGACCGGATCCTCGATTTCGTTCGGAGCGGTGAGGATGAGGTCGGCGAACTCGTCGATCACGATCACAAGATACGAAAGCGGCTCGAGCTCGATCCCCTCCTCCTGGATCTCGCGGCTCGCCTGAAGCTTCGGGAGCGTGCGGTTGTAGTCGAGGATGTTCCGCACGCCGACGCGGGCGAGGAGCTTGTAGCGGCGCTCCATCTCGAACACCGCCCACCGGAGGACGCGCACCGCCTCCTTCGCGTCGGTGACGACCGGCGTGAGGAGGTGCGGGATCCCGTTGTAGACGGTCATCTCGAGCATCTTCGGGTCGATGAGGACGAGATGGACCTCTTCCGGGGTCGCTCCGTAGAGGAGGCTCGTCAGAACCCCGTGAATGCAGACGCTCTTCCCCGATCCGGTCGCCCCCGCGATGAGAAGGTGCGGCATCTCCTCGATCGACGTGCAGAAGGGGGCGCCGGAGATGTCCTTGCCGAGCGCGGCGGTGAGCACGCTCTTCCGAGACGCGTATGCTGTTGATGTAAGAAGCTCTTTGAGATAAACCGTCCGCGGCTTCGGGTTCGGGATCTCGACGCCGACCGCGCCTTTCCCCGGAATCGGGGCGACGATCCGGATCCGCTTCGCGCGAAGAGCGAGCGCGAGATCGTCCGCGAGCCCAGCGATCTGCTGCACCTTGACGCCGGGGGCCGGCTCCAGCTCGAAACGGGTGATCACGGGCCCCGGGTGCACCTCGACGACGCGCGCGCGCACTCCGAAGTGCGCGAGGGCTTCTTCGAGCCGGGCCGACTGCTGCCGGAGATACTCCTCCTCCACGCTCGGCTCGTTCGCCGGAGGATCCCGAAGGAGCGTGATCGGCGGGAAGAGGTACTCCTTCTCCCCCTTCCGCGCGCGGCGCTTCCGTTCGGTCTTCCCCTTCGTTTCCTCGGCCATCGCCGGCTGGTGGATGACGGGGCCCGGATCGGCGGACGTCTCGTTCTCATCCTCCGTGTCTGGCGCGGGGCTCTCCACATCGACGGTCTGCTCTTCCGATTCCTCGATCGCGACCGCGGGAGGGCTCGGTTCCGCCGGCTCCGTCTCCTTCTTCTCTCTCTTCTTCTTGCGGGGCTTCTCCTCGGGCGCGTTCTCCGCGCGCGCCGGTCGGCGGACCCGGGCGCGGAACGCCGCGAAGCATCCGCCCGCTCCGCGCGCGAGAAGAACCGGCAGTCGGAGGAGGCGCGCTCCGAGATCGGGCGGGTGGACGCGCGGGATCGTGAGGTCGTAGAGCGCGGTGAGGACGACGAGGAAGAACGTGATCGCGATCAGCGTGCTCCCGATCGAACCGAAGGCGCGGTTCGTCGCTTCGAAGAGCGCTTCCCCGAGCGATCCGCCGAGAGAGGCCGCGTCCGATCCGAAAACCCTCGTCGAGAAGAAGAGGAGCGAGAAGGTGACGAGGATCGACCCGAAGAGGACGACCGCCCGGAGCACGGAACGAAGCGTGCCCCCCGTGAGGCGGTTCCATCCGACGCGGAGAAGAAAGACTGGGATGAGCCAGGATCCGAAACCAAAGAAGCCGACGAGTCCTCGCGAAAGAAAACGGTTGAAACGTCGAACCTCGTCGGACGAAGTTCCGATGTGCTGGACGAGCCCGATTGCCACGAGGAGCCCGAGCGAAAGGAGAAGGATCCCGAGGATCTTCCTCTCCCGATCGACGCGGATCTCCCCGTTCTTGGCTTGGTTCTCCTCTCCCATCACGCCTCCCTCCCCTCGCGGAACGCCCGAACGAGGCGCCGCGCCGCTCCCTCCGGGTCGCCGGAAGCGAAGAGCGCCGAGATCGCCGCGATCCCGTCAAGCCCGCGCTTCGCGGCCTCGCGCGCGTTCGACGGCCCGATGCCGCCGATCCCGACGAGCGGAAGCGAGACGGCTCTTCGGATCTCCTCCGTCCTCCCCACGGGAAGAGGGACGAGAGCCGGCTTCGTCCGGCTTCCGAACTGCGGCCCCACCCCGAGGTAGTCGGCTCCCTCCGCCTCCGCGCGGCGGGCGGTCTCCGGGTCCCGCGCGGTCCGGCCGATCCGCCTCGCGGGTCCGAGGAGCTTCCTCGCCTCGGCGATCGGAAGGTCCTCCTCTCCGAGGTGAACGCCGTCCGCCTCGACGGCGAGCGCGACGTCCACGCGATCGTTGATGAAAAAAGGAACGCCCGCGGTCTTCGCCGCCCGGGCTGCCACGCGAGCGTAGCGGACGAAGTCCCCGGTGGCAAGGGTTTTTGCGCGGACCTGGATCCAGGTCGCGCCCCCCCGCGCGACGGCGGCGATGCTCGCCTCGAGAGCATCCTCCGGCACGAAGTCGGCGTCGATGATCGCCAGAAGCGTCCAGTCCATCGAGCCGATTCTACGCCGCGAAGCGCGCGGGATCCAGAAGGGACATGGCGTGCGGCATTGCGAGTTCGAAGGCGAAGAGGACGAAGGCCGGCTTCTCGACGGCGCGGCGCGGAGCGTCCGCGCCATCCTCTTGAATCGAAGTCGTGAGGAGAGCGGCGGCTCGGATTACTTCGCCGGCTTCGCGATCCGGCCGTCCTTGACGATCGGGACGATCGGGATGGAGTCGATGCGCGAGGAGAAGGCGACGTCTGCCTCGAGCCCGAGAGCCTTGAGGCGCTC
>VGIW01000006.1 GCA_016867715.1 Candidatus Eisenbacteria bacterium
GCGGCACCTCATGATGCAAGGCACCAGCATGGCCGCCCCACACGTCACGGGCGCCGTCGCTCTCCTCCTCGAGCTCGACCCCACCCTCGACGCTGCGGAGATCAAGCAGATCCTCCAGCAGACGGCCAGGCAGGACGCGTTTACGGGAGCGGTGCCGAACAACAAGTGGGGATACGGAAAGCTGGATATCATGGCCGCCTGCGACAAGGTGGCGCCTCCGGGGCCGGTCACAGGGTTCACGGCAACCCCCGGAACGGGGGCCGCCACTCTTTCGTGGACGAATCCCCTGAGCGGTGACTTCGCCCGTACGGTCATTCGGTTCTCGACCACGTCCTACCCTGTCGGCCCGACCAACGGGAGCCCGGTTCCGAACGGTGCCGGCGGATCCTTCAGCGGGTCGCCGGGCTCGGCGGGCTCATTCACCCACAATGGTCTCCAGGATGACCTCACCTACTACTACTCGGCCTTCGCCTACGACTCGGATGCAAAGCACTCGATCGCGGCAAACACGTTCGTGGTTATCCCCGATGTGACCCCTCCGGCGCCGGTGACGCAATTCACGGCTCACGCGGGAGACTCGACGATCACGTTGACCTGGCTGAATCCGGCCACGGCCGACTTCCAGGGTGTGTACATCGCCTACTCGACGAGCACGTATCCAAACACGATCCTTGATGGGATCCCTCTTCCGAACGGGAACAACGGTTTCATTCCCGGAGTTCCGGGGGAGCGCGACACGGTCTACGGGTCAGGCCTTCCGAACGGGGTGACGCACTACTTCTCCGCCTTCGCTTATGACGAGGTCCCGAACTACTCCACGAAGGCGACAACGTTCGGAACCCCTCAGGATGTCACGGCTCCGAGCCCCGTTCTCTCGTTCACGGCGGTGTCGGGAAACGGCCAGGCCACCCTTTCCTGGGCGAACCCGTCCGATCCGGACTTCACCGGAACCGTGGTCCGGTTTTCGACCAGTTCCTATCCCTCGACCCCGACCGCGGGGACGGCCGTTCCGAACGGCAGCAACGGGGACTTCGCCGGGGCCCCCGGATCCAACGGGTCCTTCACCCACACCGGGCTCGCGAACGGGACCACTTACTACTACTCGGCCTTCGCGCATGACGAGGTCCCCAACTACTCCGCCGCGGCGAACGCTCAGGCTGTCCCGGGTGACGCGACCCCTCCGGACCCTGTGACCGCGTTCACGGCACGGAAGGGGGACAGGGAAGTACTGCTTTCCTGGACCAACCCCTCCACGGCGGATTTCAGCGCGACGACGATCCGGTTCTCGACGAGCGCCTATCCGTCCGGGCCGACCGATGGCACCGCCGCCCCGAACGGCAGCTCGGGAGTCTTCTCCGGCAGTCCCGGCTCGGCCGGGTCCTTCACCCATTCGGGGCTGACGAACGGAACAACGTACTACTACTCGGCGTTCGCCGCGGATGTATCGAACAACTACGCCTCCGCCGTCCAGGCGAGCGCGATCCCTGCGGACACGCTCGCGCCTTCTGTGGTCACGAACTTCCAGGCCCAAGCAGGCGACGGGCAGGTAGCGTTGAGCTGGAGGAACCCGAGCGACTCCGATTTCGCGGGGACCCTCGTTCGGTTCTCGACGACCTCGACTCCTGCAGGTCCGACGAGCGGACAGGCGGTCCCGAACGGGAACGAGGGAAGGTTCACTGGGTCGCCGGGCTCAAACGGCACCTACACGCATGCTGGGCTCACCAACGGAACGGTTTACTACTACGCGGCCTTCGCCTACGACGAGGTCCCTAACTACGCATCGGGCGCCTCGGGGACTGCGACACCGCAGGACGTGACCCCTCCAGGCGCCCCGACCTCCTTCACGGCTACAGCGGGAGAGGGAGAGGTCAAGCTCCGCTGGAATCACCCGGCCGACGCGGATGTCGCCGGAACCCTTATCCGCTTCTCGACAGTCGGCACCCCCGCGAGCCCAACCTCCGGGTCCCCCGTGCCCAACGGAAGCGACGGGAAATTCACGGGCTCCCCGGCCGCCGCCGATTCGTTCGCCCACACGGGGCTCACGAACGGAACTACTTACTACTACGCCGCCTTTGCCTACGACGAAGTCCCGAACTACTCGACGGCCGCCACGGCCTCGGCTTTGCCCCAAGACACCGTCGCGCCCACCCTCACCATTGGTGTTCTCCAGAACCCCTACTTCACGGCGAACCTGGATCTCTACCTGGTCGCTTCCGAGCCCCTGAACTCGGGGAGCGTGTCGATGACGGTGGGAGGCGCGCCGGTGGGCCTTCAGCTGAACGACTCGGAGGAGAACGTCTGGAAGGGGGACTACGCCATCTTGGGGAGTGGGGTGATCGCGCTGGCGGCAAGCGCCGAGGACCTGGCCGGCAATCAGGCGAGCGTGTCCGGCAGCTTCACGGCGAAGATGCTCCTCGCGCGGGTGGGGGGCACGGTCACCAGCCCGGACGGGGTGATGGAGCTTAGGATCGGGCCGGGTGTTCTGGGGGCGGACGCCTGTTTCCTCATGATCCCGAGCGGGCTGACGGCCGGGGCTGGGAAGGCGACGATCCGTTCGCTGAGACCGGGATCGTACGAAGTCTATCCGAAGATCGAACTCCGGGGACGCGAAGCGGAGGTCGTGTTCCGCTACCGTGTGGCGGGTCTTGCCAGCGAACAGGCGGATCGTCTGTATGTCCGGGATGATCAGACCGGACGCGCCCTCCCGTCCTTCGTCGACCTCACCGTGGGGACGGTGTCCGCCGGCATCACCGAGATCAGCACGTACTCGCTGCAGATCGGCCAGCCCGGTTCGAGCGTGCCGGCAGACCCCTCCTACGCGCTTCTCGAGCAGAACCGGCCGAATCCGTTCAACCCGGTGACCACGATCGGCTTCGAGATCCGCGCGTCCCAACTCGTTCGTCTGGATATCTTCGGGATCACGGGCGACAAGACCTGCACGCTCGTCGATTCCTACCTGCCAGCGGGCACTCACTCGGTGAGTTGGGACGGCACCGATGAGAGTGGGGAGGCGGTCCCGAGCGGTGTGTACTTCTATCGCTTGCGAACTCAACGAACCATGGACACCAAGAAGATGCTTCTGATCCGCTAGTACTGAGGATGGAGGGGGAGAAAGTCATGAGGGGAACCGGACTCAGGACGAGGGCCGCATGGTTCGGGGGCGCGACGACCGTGTTGGGCGTGCTCCTCACGCTTGGATGCGGCGGAGGGGGAGGAGGCGGTGGTGGAACCGGGCCGACGAACGAGGACTTGGCCGCAGAATACACAGCGGATGGATGGGATGCTTTTGAGCAGGGGAACTACGCGGCCGCTCGTGGGCACTTCGAGGACGCGCTCGAGAAGGTGGGTACTTACGGACAGGCTTATCTCGGGCTTGGGTGGTGCCAGGCGGCCGCTGGGGAGTACCTCTCGGCGAAGACGAGCTTCGATCAAGCCATCTCCAACGGTGTGACTGGAGCCGACCCCTATGCGGGGAAGGCGGCCGCTCTTCGCGACGCGAACCCTCCCGACTACTCGGGCACGATCTCGGCCGCGTCTGCGGCTCTCAGCGCCGCTCCGACCTACCAGTTCAGCCACGACACGTCCTTCGACTGGCGGGATCTTCGGCTGATCATGGCTCAGTGCTACTTCGCACTCGGCGAATACGAATCGGCGAACGAGCAGGTCGGGCTCCTCGGCGGGGACGAACAGGACGAGCAGTCCCCGACGTTCGTGGAAAACCTACTGGCGGAGCTGGAGAATCTGGGGTCCGCGATCCGCTCGTAGAGGCAGGGTGCGCTTTCGGTTGTTCCTCATTCTCGACCCGATCGAGAGGGACTCCGGGCTTTGGTGGGAGTCGCTGCGGATCGAGCTCAACGATCGAGAGCTCTGCCTGCCCGATCGGGCAGGTCTTCGATAGCACTTGAACCCACGCCGTTCTCCGCTCTGAACGAGATGCGGGCCTGGATCGAGACGACTCTGGATGCGGATTCCCCCGTTTCTCTACCCGGTCTTTGCTGCGCCCGGAGAGCACGTTTCGATCCTTGCCGCGCTCCGGACGCTTTGCTATACTGCGCGCGAAGAGCACGCTCGGCCGCGTTCGCCGGCGTGAGAAACCCGCGTCCGTAACGGTCGGGGCGTGGGGCAGTCCGGTAGCCCACTAGCATGGGGCGCTAGGAGTCGCTGGTTCAAATCCAGTCGCCCCGACCATCTCCTCTCGCGCCTCCGCGGAAGCCGGGCCGCGGTCTCAAGGAATCGAACCGCGATGCGCCTTCTCGTTCTCATCCCCGCCTTCAACGTGGAACGATCGCTCGCCGGCGTGCTTCGCGAGGTTCGGCGAGCGGCGCCGGAGGCGGATGTTCTCGTCGTGGACGACGGATCGACCGACCGGACCGCCGCCGTCGCGAGCGAAGAGGGGACGCGCCTCCTCTCCCACGGGACGAACCGGGGGAAGGGAGCCGCGCTTCGAAGCGGGTTCGACGTCGCGATCCGCGAGGGGTACGATGCGGTCGCAACGCTCGACGGGGACGGGCAGCATCCTCCGGAGTGGATCCCGGGGTTCATCCGGAAGGTGGAGGAGACCGGAGCGGATCTCGTCGTCGGATCCCGCCGCGGCGATCACGAGCGGATGCCGCCCCTCCGGCGCCTCTCGAACCGCCTCACGACGTGGCTCGCCTCCCGCGCGGCGGGCGCGCGTCTTCCGGACAGCCAGTCCGGGTATCGCCTGATCCGGACCGGCGTGCTCCGAGCGGTCCCTCTCCGGACCGCGCACTACGAGACCGAAACCGAGCTTCTCGTCGGCGCGGCCCGGAAGGGCTTCCGCATCGACTCAATCCCGATCCCCGCGGTCTACGCCGACGAGACGAGCCACATCTCCGTCTGGCGGGACACGATACGCTTCCTCAAGCTGCTCGCCTCGATGCGAAGGAGAGACGATTGGAAATCCTGATCACGAACGACGACGGCCTCGATTCCGAAGGGCTCCAGGTCCTCGCGCGCGCGGCCGCGGCGCTTGGGAACGTCACCGTGGTCGCCCCCGAGAAGGAACAGAGCGCCTCGAGCCACGCGATCACGCTCGGCGCCCCGCTTCGCGCGCGAAGACGCCCCGACGGCCGGATCGGCGTGAGCGGCACGCCGACCGACTGCGTCTTTTTAGCGATGAACGGTCTCGTTTCGAATCGTCCTGATCTCGTTCTTTCAGGCATCAATCACGGCGCGAACATGGGGGACGACATCACTTACTCGGGGACCGTGGCCGCCGCCATCGAGGCAACCCTGATCGGCGTCCCCGCGATCGCCTTCTCGGTCGCCGCGCGGAGCGGGCATCTCTTCGAGGCGCCCGAGCGCCTCATCGGAGGGATCGTCGAGAAGATGATCGCCGATCCTCCTCCCCGAAGGACGTTTTGGAACGTGAACTTCCCGAACCTGCCGTTCGAAGAGATCCGCGGGATCCGCGTCACGGTGCTCGGGACCCATCGCTACCAGAACGCGCTCGTCCGCGAGCCCGCGTCGGCGGGCGAGGAGATCTACCGCGTCGGGGGCGGGGAGCTGATGTGGGAAGAGAACCCGGAGGCGGACTTCACGACCGTTCTCCGCAACCGCTCGGTCTCCGTGACCCCAGTTCATTTGGACCTCAATCATTACGAGATGATCCACGAGATGCGCCGCTGGCGGTGGGACGGACCGGAACGATGAGGCCCTATCGGGGCGCGGAGGAATACCGGACCGCGCGCGAGCGGATGGTGCGAACCGAGGCGATCGAGAAGGGGATCCGGGATCCGCGGGTGCTCCGGGCGCTTCTCGAGGTCCCGCGCCATCTCTTCGCCGAAGAGGCGCTCGCCTCGCGCGCCTACGGGGCCCATGCGCTCCCGATCGGCCGCGGGCAGACCCTCAGCCAGCCCTATATGGTCGCGCGGATGACCGAGGCGCTCGAGCTCCGGGGAGGAGAGAAGGTCCTCGAGGTGGGGACGGGGAGCGGCTACCAGGCGGCGGTTCTCGCCCGAGCCGGCTGCCGCGTCTTCTCGGTCGAGCGGATTCCCGAGCTCGCGCAGCGCGCGCGAAAGATCCTCGACGCGATCGGGGCGGCGAACGTCGTCGTGCGGATCGGCGACGGGTCGGAAGGGTGGCCCGAGTTCGCTCCGTTCGATCGCATCCTTCTGACGGCGGGGGGGCGCGCGATTCCTACATCCCTCAAGGATCAACTGGGGGAGGGGGGCATCGTCGTGGCCCCGGTGGGAGAGCGCCGTCAGGAGCTCCTGCGCGTTCGGAAGGAGAGAGGAGGGGAGCGGGTCGAGACGCTCGGCCCCTGCCGGTTCGTTCCCCTCGTGACCGGAGAGGGCCGGCGGCGAAAGACGGATCGAGCGGAGCCGGCGGGGGAGACGGATTCTCCCCGGCGCCCGCAGGACCTCCCGGCGCCGAGAGGGGCGGCGGACTTCCGAGCGCGAAAAAAAGGGAAACTGGGGGGTTTTCACCCTCCCACGAACCCGCTATAATCCCTTCGCTCCCGGCTGTCCGCCGCCGGGACCTCGCGCGCCGGGCCATCGACCCGCCCGCGGAGGTCCGGGCGCGCGGAGCCTCCCCGAGGAGGCAGGCCGGCGACGACGCGAAAACTCGGGTCGGGGCGTAGCGCAGCCCGGTAGCGCACCTGCTTCGGGAGCAGGGTGTCGGAGGTTCAAATCCTCTCGCCCCGACCACCTTTCCGTGCCCGAGAATGAAACGGGGTCGAGGAGGTTCCGTTCCGACAGGGGTCGATGGAGGGCCGAAGGCCCGACAGCGACTCGAATCGATTCGCCCCGCCGGAGCGGAAGCGGAGGCGGGGAAATCCTCTCGCCCCGACCACCTCCACTCAACGATCGTTTCGACATCAAGAACTTGGTCGCGGCGGCCGGGATCGAGAATCGAGGAAGGCCGGGAGGAGTTTCGGCTCCCGCCGATCCGCCCGCCGCGAGCAGACACTCCGCGCGAGCCGCTTCGCAGAACGAGCCCAGGCGGCGGACGTCCCGGGAGGCGAGGAGGCGGACGGACGATGCAGGTCGGCGTGATCGGGGCGGGACGCTGCGATGCGGCGACCGCCGAGAAGGCGGAGAGGGTCGGGCGTCTCCTCGCGCGGAGAGGCGCCGTCCTCGTGTGCGGAGGGATGGGCGGGGTGATGGAAGCGGCGTCGAGAGGAGCGCGGGCGGAAGGGGGGATCGCGGTCGGCATCCTTCCCGGGCGGAATCCGGCCGAGGGGAACGCCCACCTCACGGTCCGCATCGCCACCGGGTTCGGGGACGGCCGGAACATCCTCATCCCGCAGTCGTGCGACGGGGTGATCGCGATCGCGGGCTCTTACGGCACCCTCTCCGAGATCGCTTTCGCGAGGAAGCTCGGGATCCCCCTGGTCGGGATCTCCACATGGGAACTAGACGGTTCCTTCCCCGTGACGGATGATCCGGAGGAGGCGGTCGAGCTCCTGCTCGGGAGGATCGGCGGATGAACGAACGAGAAGTCCGCAAGCGCGTGATCGTCTCCGGGCGCGTCCAAGGGGTCGGTTTCCGCTACCACGCGAGGCGCGCGGCGGAGAACCACGACGTGTCCGGCTTCGTCCGCAACCTCGACGACGGATCGGTCGAGGTCGAGGCGCAGGGTCTCCCCGCGGAGGTGGATGCCTTCCTCGCGGAGGTGCGGAGAGGCCCGCATGGCTCGCGCGTGATCGACTTCCGAGCGGAGCCGGCGCCGCTCGAGCCTGAGGCTCGCGGGTTCCGAATCCGCTACTGATTCCGATGACACGCATCTCGAAACGTAAGCACTTGGAAGGCCTCGCGAAGGAGAGCCGGAATCTCCTCCGCCGCGGGGCGGAGCGCGGCTTCCTCCGCTCCGAGGAGGTGGACGACCTGGCCTCCTCGGGGCGTCTGGAGGAAGGAGAGCTCGAGTCGTTCCTCGATGCGGTCGACACGCTCTCCATCCCGATCGAGGATCAGGAGAAGGAGGAAGAGCGCGAGCTCCGCCCCAAGGCGGCCGCCGAACCGCTCCGCATCTATCTCGACGAGATCGGGAAGATCGCTCGGCTCACGCCGAGCGAAGAGGTGGTGCTCTCCGCGCGCGTACGCCAAGGAGACGATGAGGCGAGGAAGCGGATGATCCTCGCCAACCTCCGGCTCGTGGTGACGATCGCCCGCCACTACTGGAGCCGCGGCCACTCGTTTCTCGACCTCATCGAGGAAGGAAACATGGGGCTCATCCGCGCGGTGGAGAAATTTGACGGATCGAAAGGTTATCGATTCAGCACCTATGGGTCGTGGTGGATCCGACAGGCGATCTCGCGCGCGATCGTGAACCACGGGCGGATCATCCGGATCCCGATCTACGTCATCCAGCTCGTCGGGCGATACGAGCAGGCGCGGCGCCGGCTCCTTCACGCGAAGAAGAGGGAGCCCGGAGTCCGGGCGGTCGCGCGGGAGCTCGGCATCTCCGAGAAGAAGGCGCGGATGATCGCTCACCTCATCGAGAACGTCCGCGCGCTCGATTCGGTGGCGAGCGTGGAGACGATGCAGCGGATCGTGCACCAGGTTCCGGACCGGAGAGAGCCGTCGCCGTACGATCTCGTCGATCTCCATCTCGAGCACGAGCGCCTCGGCCGGCTGCTCCAGCGCCTCTCCTCGCGCGAGCAGGCGATCCTCCGGATCCGCTTCGGGCTCGACACCGGCCTCCCGAAGTCGCTCTCGGAGACCGGGGACGAGTTCGGCCTCTCGCGGGAGAGGATTCGCCAGATCGAGAGGCGCGCCCTCGGGAAGCTCCGCCGACTTCTCGAGGTGGGAGGCGGGCGACCGCCCCAGTGACGCGGGCGCCGCCCCGCGCGGACCCCGGGCCGAACCCCTTGTCCCGGCGGCGGTCCGGTGCTATCGTCCCGCGGGGATGGGAGCTGGATGGACCTCAAGAGCCGCATCCGAAACGTCCCGGACTTCCCCAAGCAGGGGATCGTCTTTCGGGACATTACCACGCTCCTCGAGGACGCCGAAGCGTTTCGGGCGGCGGTCGACGCGCTGGAGAAGCTCCTCGCGGGGCGGCCGGTCGAGAAGGTGGTCTGCGTCGAATCGAGGGGGTTCCTCTTCGGCGCGCCGCTCGCGCTTCGCCTCGGGTGCGGCCTTGTTCCGCTCCGGAAACCGGGCAAGCTCCCCGCGGAGACGATTCGCGAGACCTACTCACTCGAGTACGGAACGGACGCGATCGAGATGCACCGCGGCGCCGTGAAGAAGGGAGAGCGGGTCGTGATCGTGGACGACCTCCTCGCCACCGGCGGCACCGCGGCGGCGGCGGCTCGGCTTGTCGAGTCGGCCGGAGGCCGCGTCGCCTGCATGCTCTTTCTCGTCGAGCTCGCTTTCCTCGGAGGGAGAGAGAAGCTGAAAGACCGGGAGGTCCTCGCGGCGGTCCGTTATGATTCGGAATGAGGAACGAGCCCCCGTAGCTCAGTCAGGATAGAGCGCCGGTTTCCTAAACCGGGAGCCCAAGTTCGAGTCTTGGCGGGGGCATTCTCGATTGGAGGACGTTCGTTGAAGCTGAACCGGGGGGAGAGAGACGGGGTCGTGATCCTCGACCTCGAGGGGAAGGTTCTCGGCGGGGAGGAGTCGGAGGTTCTACGCCAGGCGATCGACCGCGCGGTGAGGGAGAAGACGCCGGCGCTCCTTCTCGATCTTCGGGGGGTTCCCTGGCTCAACAGCTCGGGGCTCGGCATCCTGCTCTCCGGATATCTTCGCCTCAAGGAGGAGGGGGGAGAGCTGAAGTTCCTGCGCCCGGCGGAACGCGTCCAGGGGATTCTCGCCACGACCAAGCTCATCCATGTCCTCGAGGTGTTCGATGATGAGGAGAAGGCCGTTCGAAGCTTCATCCGAAGAGGATCCGAATCGGTCCCATAGACCCTCCAGCCCGCTTGCGGCGTGGATCCGCCTCGTGCTCTTCCTCGCGGGGGCCGGCATGCTCGCCTACGCTCTTGTTTTATATGTTAAGGTGATTCACCCCCACCTCCCCAGGTCCCCGCTCCGCCCGCTTCTTCCCGGGGTGTTCCTCCTCGCGGCGATCTGGTTCCTCTGGGGGGCTTTCAAGGAGATCCGAAGAACGCGCGGAAACGCCGGCCGATGATCGGAGCCCGATCCGAGATCCGCGGCGCGCCGGTCGCCCCCGCCGTGCGCCCCGGGGGCGGGGGAGAGGGCGGCTCCAGAAGAGCGCCCGGCGAGTCGAGAAGAAGGGGTAGAAGATCCCGCGGGGCGCTGCGGCCGCGCGCGGAAGACCGCGGAGCGCGGGAAGCAAAAGGCGGAAAGGATGCGGCGCGGAGCCGCTCCCCCGTTAGGTGATGGTATGACGCTCAAGGAAAAGCTGCAGGCTCGCGAGGCGAAGGTGGGCGTGATCGGCCTCGGGTATGTCGGCCTCCCGCTGGCGATCGAGTTCGCCCGCGCCGGCTTCTCGGTCACGGGGATCGACACGAACGAGAAGAAGATCGCGCTCCTTCGCGAGGGACAATCGTACGTGCGCGACGTTCCGGACGCGGACGTGCGGGAGGCGGTCCGCGCGGGACGGCTCCACGCGACGACCGATTTCGACCGGTTGTCCGATCTCGACAGCATCAACATCTGCGTTCCGACCCCCCTCAGCAAGACCGGCGACCCGGATATCTCCCACATCCACGCGGCGGTCCATGAGATTCAGTCGCGCCTCCGCGCGGATCGGCTCGTCATCCTCGACAGCACGACCTATCCGGGCACCACCGAGGAGGTGATCCTCCCGATCCTCTCCTCGGGGGGACTTCATGTCGGCAAGGACTTCTATCTGGCCTTCTCTCCCGAGCGGGTCGACCCGGGGAACCCGATCTACAAGACACGCAACATCCCGAAGGTCGTCGGCGGGGTCACGCCGGCCTGCACCGAACACGCGATGGCGCTCTACGGCGCCTGCATGGAACGCCTCGTCCCGGTCTCCTCGACGAAGGTGGCCGAGATGGTCAAGCTTCTCGAGAACACCTTTCGAAGCGTGAACATTGGGCTCGTCAATGAAATCGCTCTGATGAGCCACACCCTAGGGGTCAACGTCTGGGAGGTGATCGACGCCGCGAGCACGAAGCCGTTCGGCTTCATGCCGTTCTATCCGGGACCCGGCCTCGGCGGCCACTGCATCCCGATCGATCCGTTCTACCTCTCCTGGAAGGCGCGCCAATACGGGTTCGAAGCCCGGTTCATCGAGCTCGCCGGCCAAATCAACGGGTTCATGCCGCACTTCGTCGTCTCCCGCGTGAGCGACGTCCTGAATGACCGGGAGAAGAGCCTGCGAGGGTCGAGAGTTCTCGTTCTCGGGGTTACGTACAAAGCGGACACCGACGACATCCGGGAGTCCCCCGCCCTCGACGTCATCTCCCTTCTGCTCCGAAAGGGGGCCCGGGTGGAGGCGTGCGACCCGCACCTCCTTCCGGAGGACGAGGCGGCGGTCGGGTGCCCGATCCGGGAGTTCTCCGCGGAGGCGCTGCGCGAGGCCGACGTCGCGGTCGTCGTCACGAACCACGCGGTTTTCGACTACGCGACGATCCTCAAGGAAAGCGCGGAGATTGTCGATACGAGGAATGCGTTCAAAGGCTTCTCGTCCAAGAAGATACACCTCCTCTAGGGCTCGCGCGGCCCCTGGAGGAACCCGCGGGGGCCCCGCGCCGGAGTGAGGATGTCCAGATACCTGATCACGGGAGGGGCCGGGTTCATCGGGTCCCATCTCGTCCGGGCGTTCGCCCGAGACGCCGAATGGGTCCGGGTTCTCGACGACTTCTCCACGGGCCGAATGGAAAACCTCCGGGGAGCGGGGGAGAGGGTCGAGATCGTCCGAGGGGATCTTCGGGACCTCGATACGGTCCGCCGCGCCGCCCGGGGGGCCGAGTACGTTCTTCATCACGCGGCGGTCGTCTCCGTCCCCCTCTCGATCGCCGACCCGATCCGGACGAACGACGTGAACGTCGGCGGGACGATGAACGTCCTTCTCGCCGCGCGCGAGGAACGGGCGAAACGGGTCGTCTTCGCCTCCTCCACCGCCGTCTACGGCAACTCGGACCGCCTCCCGAAGCGCGAGGAGGATCCGTGCCACCCCTTCTCTCCCTACGCGGCCACCAAGCGGGTCGGCGAGGTGTACGGGGATCTCTTCCACCGTCTCTGGGACGTCCCGTTCGTCGCGCTCCGCTACTTCAACGTCTTCGGCCCGGGGCAGGACGAGAACTCCCCCTACGCCGCCGCGATCCCGCTCTTCATCCGGGCGCTCCTCCGCGGGGAGACGCCCGTGATCTACGGAGACGGCAGGCAGACGCGCGATTTCGTTTACATCGAAGATGTCATACAGGCGAACCGTCTCGCTCTGCATTGTCCAAATGCCGTCGGTCATGTATTCAATATTGCAAACGGCATCGAAATCGATCTCAATCATCTGGTCGCCGTGTTGGGCCGGTTGATCGGATCCCTCCGGAAGCCCCGCTATGCCGAGCCGCGGCCGGGAGACATCCACCGCTCCCTCGCCGACATCCGGCTCGCCCGCGAGGTCCTCGGCTTCGCCCCGGCGGTCGGTCTCGAGGAGGGGCTTCTCCGCACGATCGAATGGTACCGGGAAGCGCGGAGCGAGGAGCCCGCGCGCTCCCCGCGGCGGGAGGAGGGACGCGGATGAGCCCTTCGCGCCGCCCAGCGCTCGCCGAGCGCGTCCGGACCGAGCCGCCGCTGATCGACGCCCTCCACGTGGGGATCCTCGTGTTCGACCCGAGCGGGCGGCTTCTCGACATCAACCGGCAGGCGGCCTCTCTCTTGGAGATCCCGCGGGAGGCCGAACCGGAGGCCGTTCGGTCCGGCGAGCTTCCGCCCGGGAGCGTCGTGACGCTCGTCGCCGAGAAGACCCTGCGCGACCGCCGTCCGGTGCCGGAGACGATCGGTCCTCTCCTCGGGGACGGAAGCAACCGTCTCGCGCGCTGCACGAGCTCCGCGGTCCGCGACGCCGCCGGAAAGATCCTGGCGTTCGTCCTGGAGTTCCAGGACGTCACCGCGGTCGTCCGAATGGAGCAGGAGGTTCGTCAGCTCGACCGTCTCGCGACCGTCGGACGCTTCGCGTCGGCGATCGCCCACGAAATCCGCAACCCGCTCACCGGAATCTACGCGGGCGTTCAGTTTCTCGAGAAGACGCTTCCCGAAGGAAACGAGCAGCAGAAGATGACCTTTCGGATCGTGCGCGAAGAGGTCGAGCGGCTGAACCGGATCGTCGAGGACATGCTCGGATCCGCGCGGCCTCCGGTCCCTCGCTTTGAGAATGCCGACCCGAACGCGCTCGCGCGGAAGGCGTGCCGTCTTCTGGAGGAAGAGGGGAGGAGGCGCTCCGTCCGCATCGTGTTCCGGTGCGATGAGACGCTCCCCCCGATCCGTCTCGATCCGGATCTCATCGAGCAGGTCCTCCTCAACCTGGGGCGGAACGCGATCGAGGCGAGCCCGGACGGGGGAGAGGTTCTCCTGGAGACCTCCGCCTCGCAAGGATCGCCATTGAGGGGCGCGATTCCCTGCGTCGGCGGGCCCGGCGTCGAGTTCCGCGTGAGCGACCAGGGGCCGGGGGTCGCCCCGGGGGAGAGGGAAAGGATCTTCGAGCCGTTCCGGACCTCCAAGAAGCGCGGCACCGGGCTCGGGCTCTACATCTCGTTCCAGATCATGGAGAGGCACGGGGGAGCTCTCTGGCTTCGCACTGAGGGGGGGAAGGGGGCGGAGTTCTCCGCCTGGGTCCCCTATCGGATCCCCGGGGAAGGACCGGCCAGTGACCGCGCTCCAAGGTAGCGTGCTCATCGTCGACGATCAGGATTCGGTCCGCGAGATGCTCGCCCGCTGCCTCGAGGCGGACGGGCACGCGGTCGAGAGCGCCGCGAGCGGGGAGGAGGCGCTGCGCCTCTTCCGCGACAAGGATCCCGACATCGTTCTCTTGGATCTTGGGCTCCCCGACGCGGCCGGTCTCGACGTTCTCGACGAGATCCGGCGGATCCGCGAGGACGCGGCGGTCATCATCGTGACCGCAGAGAACGACCTCCGATCCGCCGTCGAGGCGATGCGGCGGGGGGCGTTCGACTATCTCGCCAAGCCGGTCGACACCGACTATCTCTCTCTCCAGCTCGAGCGCATCCTCCTCGCCGACCGGAAGACGCGAGAGCTCGACCACCTCAGGCGAAGCCGGCGCAAGGAGTACGGGATCGACTTCGTGATGAGCCCGAAGAGCCGAATGGCGGCGGTTCTCGGGATCGTGCGGCAGGTCGCGGAGAGCGACTCGACGAGCATGCTCATCGAGGGGGAGAGCGGCACGGGGAAGGAGCTCGTCGCCCACATCCTTCACAACTTGAGCGCGCGCGCGTCCGGACCGTTTCTCGACATCAACTGCGCGTCGCTCCCCGAGCAGCTTCTCGAAAGCGAGCTCTTCGGCCACGAGAAGGGGGCCTACACCGATGCGCACGCGCAGAAGAAGGGGCTCCTCGAGCTCGCCGACGGCGGGACCCTCTTCCTTGACGAAGTAGGGGAGATGAGCTTGACTATCCAAGTCAAGCTCCTGCGCGTGCTCGAGAAGAAATCGTTCCGGCGCGTCGGAGGGGTGAAGGATATTCAGGTCGGCGTCCGGATCGTCTCGGCGACGAACCGGGATCTTTCGGAGGAAGTGCGCGCGGGACGCTTCCGCGAGGATCTCTACTACCGGCTCAAGGTGGTCCCGCTCCGGCTGCCGCCCCTTCGGGAGAGGCCCGAGGACATCCCTCTTCTCGCGGCGCACTTCCTCGGCGTCTTCAACGCGCAGTTCCGGCGATCCTTCCGCGGGTTCTCGCCGGAGGCGGCGGAGGCGCTCCGGCGCTACCCGTGGCCCGGGAACATTCGGGAGATGCGGAACGTCCTCGAGCGGACGGTCCTGCTCGGGAGGGGGGAATGGATCGAACCGGGAGACCTTCATCTGGACTCCTCTCCGGGGAGCTCCGGAAACGGGCTTCTCGCGCGGCTCGGCGAGGCGCTGGAGGGGCGGATCGGCGAGGAGGGCTTCCCCCTCGAGGAGACGCTTCAAGAGATCGAAAAATGGATCATCCTTCAAGCATCGGAACGAACCCGTTGGAACCAGACGTCCACCGCCCGGCTCCTCCGCATGAATCGGGACAAGCTCCGCTATCGGATGAAGCAGCACGATCTCGCGCGCGACTAGTCCCGTTCCCCGCGTCCGCCGTTCTTCTCGCGGCTCTTCTCGCGACTCTTGCCTGCGGGTACGGGCTCTCCGCCCGAACGAACCCGCACATCCGCACGATCGCGGTCCCGCTCTTCCAGAACGACACGCTCGAAAAGGGGATCGAGGAGAAGCTGACCGCGGACATCATCGATGTCCTGCAGGAGAACCGGGCTCTCACCCTCACGAACGAGCGGAACGCCGACTCGGTCCTTCTCGGCAAGATCATCGAATACCAGCGCACGCCCTCGTCCTACGACCAGAGCGAGAACGTGCAGGAGTACAAGGTCACGATCATCCTCGCCGTCGACTACGAGGATCGCGTCAAGCGTCGCACGCTCTGGAGCGAGCCGCGCCTCCTCGGTTGGTCGACCTACTTCGTCGTCCCGACCCCCGGCCACGAGGCGGAGGAAGAGGAGGACGCTCAGGCCCGCGCGATCCGCAAGCTCGCCGAGGACATCAAGACCCGCACCGTCGAGGGCTGGTAGGCTCGCGCCCCCCGCACGTCATCTCTCCAGACGTCTTTCCCCGCGAGCGCTCCCGGCCTCCAGTACTATCGCCTCGCCGAAATCCGCTTCTCGTCCCGAGGCACCCCCTGGCATCCCCCGGCGGGGGGGAAGATCCTCTTGCCACCATCGGCCCCCGGGAGCCTATCCACCGTGTTTCCACACCACCCGCAGGTTTACATAATATCGATTATGCGACATACAAGATCGGGTCGATCCTGTGGATAACCGAGGGCGAGCCAAACGCGCCGCGACGGCGGGAAAGCGCGCGTGCGTGGGCTCTCGCCAAGCGAATCGTTGGGTTCTCGTAATGGATCGGGGGAGCGGCGGGCCGGACCCTCGCGCCTCCCTCCGGATGGATCACGCGGGATGTTCTCTCGGCCGAGCGCGGCAGGGTACGCCCGATCGCTCGATCGGACCGCGCGGCGTGAACGATCGACGGAACGTGATCGAGCGATCAGTTGGGAGCGGCGACGCCGGCCCGCGCGAAGTCGATCGCGGTTTTCAGAACATCGAGGTTTGCCTGATCGATCGGATCGAGCAGGGACGGATCGAGGGTTTCGAGCATCTCCGCCGCCTTCTCGACCTCTCCACCCTGGCGGTACGCGCGAGCCGCGGAGAACGCCATGTGGGCTCGGGCCGCGGCGGGCTCCTGGATCTGGGCAAGCTCCTCGTATGCGCGAGCCGCCTCCAGGGGACGACCGAGCCCCTCGGCGACCGAAGCGAGACCGGCCCGGGCAGCGAACCAGACCTCGCTTCTTTCCTTCGACTTCTCCAGCGCGAGACGATAGTGTCGGCCCGCTTCCTCCCAGCGGCTCATGTAGAAGTGGGCGTCCCCGGCGAGAAGCGCGGCGTAGGCGGCGTCCTTGTGGCGGGGGTGCGACTCGACGAACGCGGAAAGCTGGAAGGCGGCCTCCGAATAGTTCCCCGCCTGAAACATCCCGGCCCCTCGGCTCAGCTGAAGGTTCACGTCTCGGCGGGAGCCGGCTTGAAAGCGAGTGAAGAGCGCGACGACCGCGAAGAGGAAGAGAATGCCCGCGACGACGAGGGTCGCCTGGTTCTTGTGCCGCTGAAAGAAACCCGCGATCTGAAACGTCCGCGTGACGAACTGGTCTTCCTTCAGCTGGTGTTTTTTGATTCTTCCCGTTTTCGTGGCCACCGCAGCGCTCGCTCCTTTCGGTTGTCGTGACTGGGGAACGCTATCACAGGAAGCCGAATCGGGCAACCCGATCTCTCGGGCGGGTGGCGGGACCGGGGAACGCCGGCACTCCTCCGAGGTCGCGGGAGGGCGCATCGCGATTCCGCTTGACATCTCGTCGTGCATCTCCTTAGCATTTCGACACTTCGCCTGAGTGGGACGACGAGTGGGCTGCGGCCCGCGCGGGCCGCGAGCGGCGAAGGGAGGGGACTATGGACGAAGTCCGCCGGCCCCGAGGCGGCATCCTTCATCTTCTTCTCCTCCTTCTCTTCCCCCTTCTTCTCCTCTATGCCCTGCTCAGCTTCCTCGCGCTCGGACGCGCTCCCGACTTCGGGATGTCGCAGCGCCTTTTCGAGATCACGAAGATCGTCCCGAACGGTCCGGCCGCGCGCGCCGGCTTCCGTCTCGGAGACCGCGTCGAGAGCGTGAACGGCATCCCCGTGGGCGAGACGGTCCGTCTCTTCAAAGACCACGGGCGGATTCGTTCGGGACACACGGTCGCGTTCACGGTCCGACGAGGGAGCGAGACCCTCGACCTCTCCGTCACGGCCGGTGAGAAGCTCCGCGTGGAGAGGCTCCGCGATCTCGCCCGAACGGTCGTCGGTCTTTGCTTTCTTCTCGTCGGTCTCGTCGTCTACAGGAACCGCGCGGACACGGCCGCGACCGCGTTCTACCTGGTGGGCGTTCTTTTCGCGTTCTCCCTCATCGAGCCCCCCGCGACCGGAGATGTCCGCGTGCAGGCGCTCATCAAGATTGCCCGAGACGCTTCGGTTCTCTTCCTCCCCCCTCTTTTCCTCCAGTTCGTTCTTCTTTTTCCCCACGAGAAGAAGATCCCGAGGCGGCTCTTCCTTCTCCGTCCGATCCGCATGCGGGGACGCACGCTTCTCCGCTTCCCCCTTCACGCGGTCAGCCTTGCGATCTTCGCGGCGACCGCGCTGATCACCTTCCGGATCTACACGACCGGCCGGATGAACCCGGGGCTCCTCTCGCTCTTTCAGCTCCTCGCCGCGTTCTACCTCATGCTCTGCTTCGTCGGCGGCGTGGCCGCGTTCATCCATAGCTACGCGCACACCGCGAACCTCGAGATGCGGAAGAAGCTGCGCGGTGTTCTTCTCGGAACGACCGCGGCCCTCCTCCCGATCGGCGTGTACAGCGCGCTCCGCCAAGTAAACACCGGCTGGGAAGTCCGATGGGACCCGGTCCTCACGCTCCTCGTGGCTCTCCTCCCGCTCAGCTTCGGTCACGCGATCATTCGGTATCGGCTGCTCGACTTCGAGCTGATTCTGAAGAGGGGGGTCTTCTACACGCTCCTTACGGCGTTTCTGGCGACCGTCTATCTCGTCCTGGTCGATCTCGCGAGCCGCGTCCTCCGGGGCCTCGTCGCGGGAAGCGACATCCCCGCCACCCTCCTCTCGCTCTTCTTCATCGCCCTTCTCTTCTCTCCGGCCCGAGACGCGATCCAGAAATGGGTCGATCGAACGTTTTATCGTGAAAAATACGAACATCGAAAGACCCTCCACGAGTTCAGCGCGGCCCTCACGACGATTCTCGATCGGGAGACCTTGCTCCGGCTCCTCGTCGACCGGATCTCCTCCGCGCTTCATATTCCGAAGGTCGCCGTCTTCCTCCGCGATCCGAAATCGAAGGGGCTCCTCCTTCGGGCGGAGACCGGGCCGGGAGCGCTCGACGGGGGGAGCGCCCTCTTCGCGGGAGCCGAGGGACCGCGGCTTCCCGACTTCCTCCGCGAGCAAGCGGGCGTCCTTCCGATCGAGCGGATCGCGGCCGGAGGATCGGGGTGGCTCACGGACGCGGAGCGGGACGAGCTCCGGAGGCTGGACACCTCCCTCCTCCTCCCTCTCGTCTCGGGAGAGGAGACGGTCGGGATCATCTCCCTCGGGCGGAAGCGTTCCGGAGAGCTCTACTCGCACGAGGACCGGCAGCTTCTCAAGACGCTCGCGAACCAGGCGGCCCTCGCGATCGAGAACTCCGATCTCCACCACAGCGTGATCGAGAAGGAGAAGATGGAGCGGGAGCTCCGTCTCGCCCGCGAGATCCAGCTCGGGTTCCTTCCGCGCCGCGCGCCCGAGCTTGCGGAGGTCGCCATCGGCGCGCTCAACGCTCCCTGCCGCACGATCGGAGGAGATTACTACGACTTCCTCGTCACGCGCCCGCGCGGACTCGGCATCGCGATCGCGGACGCCGCGGGGCACGGCGTCCCCGCCGCCCTCCTCATGGCGAACCTCCAGGCGACGTTTCGGGTCGAGGCGCTCACGCACTCCTCCCCCGCGGAGGTCCTCTGCCGCGTAAACGCCTTCGCCGCTCGCCAGAGCCAGGAATCCCACTTCGTGACCTGCTTCTACGGCCTCATCGACCTTCGGAGCGGCATGTTCCGGTTCGCGAACGCGGGGCACATCCCGCCGCTCCTCGTCGGGGCGGACGGCTCCTGCCGCCGGCTCGAGGACTCGGATCTCCTCCTTGGCGTCGAGGACGGGATCGTCTACCGCGAGCACGCGGTCGACCTCTCGCCGGGAGATCTTCTCGTGCTGCACACGGACGGGGTGACGGACGAGCCGAACCGGAACGACGAGAGCTTCGGCTCGAAACGGTTCGAGGAGTGTGTCGTCGCGAACCGCCGTCTCGACCCTTCGGATCTTTGCAGTCTCATTCTTCGAAACGTCATGGAGTTCATGGGGGGCGAGCCGGGCGACGACATCACGCTCGTCGCCGTCCGCTACTTGTAGCGCGGCCGTCCCCCGCGCCTCCCCGCGACGACCGGGCGCCCAACCCAGGCGGGAAATCAACCGTTCGGTCAAGAAACGAGCATCTCGTCCACTTCTCTCCGCGCATCGCCTTCGACGTAATTCCCGCGTTTTCCGTCAGTTCGCGAGAATCACGCGGTTTGGCATCCAACATGCGAAAGAAAGACCGCGCGGCGCAAGGCCTCTTACGAAAATCGGGATCCTGCCGATTCTTGGAGCGGACCGTGCCGCGGGCTTCGGGCCAGAGAACGATCGAAACCCCGAAGGGGGTGAGGCCTATGGACAGCACGAGGCGATCCTCGATTCCCTGAGAAACGGGAAAGGAGGTGACCCGTGCTCCCGTTCCTGTTCACGTTCTGGGCGCTTTCGGACATTTTCTACTGGATGCACTAGGAAGGGTTCGGCGGAGCATCCGAACCCGCCTCAAGGGGGTCTCCGGTGAGATACTGGGCAGCCATGATCGGAATCAGCATCCTCGGGTTGCTGAGCATGGGCTCCGGGCTGTGGCACTGGTTCGCACGAGGCTTTCCAGGGAACTCAGCCGGGCTTCTCTTCTAGTTCTTCGTACGGCCGGGGAGGCCGAAGTCGATCGAGCGATCGCGCCCCTTCCCGGCCGCATTTCTTTGCGGGCCGCTCCTGGGCCGGCCGCCCCGATCCTCTTCGTTCGCCCCGCGCGCGTCGATGCGCGCAAGCACGAGAAAGAGACGCCGCACCGCCTCCTCCAAGGATTCCGACGCGAGGCGCGAGGCGGCGTCTAGCTCCCGGGCCGCCTCGTCCCACCGCCCCAGAAGGCGCAGCGTCCGATAGCGCCGGAGCCGGCCCTCCAGAAGGGACCCCATCTCGTCGATCGGTTCCGAATCCATCCGTTCGCCTGCGGGGGGCTCGACAGGTTGAACGCAAGGAACGGGCCGGAAGACGTTCCCACAAGTCGGGCTCGAACATGTTGATTCAAAAGGCGATGCGAGGCAAGGGCCCGCGTGTGGAGCCGTCGAGGGGGTCAAACCCCCCGGTCGGGCCGGGGATCTCCTCGATCGGTCGGGGCGGCGGGGAACAGGATCCGCCATTCTCCAAGGCCGACCGCGAGGTCGGCACCTTGACGGGCGAGGAGAGCGCGGGCGAGCGCGGCAGCCGCCTGTCGGCGCGTCGGTTCGCAGGCCCGCCCTCCCTCCCCCCGCACGCCGATGCGAACGAAGGCGCCCCCCTCCGCATCTCCGCAGGAGATCTCGACCCGGCTTCCCGGACGGGCGGCGCGGAGGCGCTCGCGAAGGACGTACCGGAGCGTGGCGCGGGTGCGGCATCTCCCCCCGTGCACGCGGAGGGGGCGATCGGGCAGGGAGAGATCGAGGCCCACCCGCTTCCGTTTCGCGCGTCCGGCGAGCTCCTCCACGGCATCCCAAAGAGCGTACCGGACGTCGAACTCCTCGGTCGGGTCGCTCCTTCCCGCTTCTTCCCTCTCCGCGCAATGGAGGAGGGCGACGAGGGCGGAGAGGAACCCCGCCGCTTCCGAGGCGGCGGCCAACTCCTCGCGCTGAGGGTCGTCGAGGGGACCGCGGTCGCCGGCCAGCAGGCTTCCGATCCGCTCCTCCAGCTCGCGGGCGGGGCCGGCGAGATCCTCCGCCAGACCGCGCGCGGTCCCGTCGTCCGGCGCCGGAGAGGGGACCGGCCGCGGGCGGGGATTCCCCCACCGGCTCTTGGGGCGTCCTCCCCCGTCGATCAGCCGAAGATCGCGAAAGCCGGGTTGCTCGTTCACACGATCCCCAACGCGGCCCGTGCAAGCTCCCGCTTCTTCTCCTCGCGTTCGTTCGGCAGGCTGGCGAGCGCGTGCGGCTCGTCCTCCGCCGCCTCGAGAACCTCGGTCTCGTGCCGGAGACGCGCCCGGAGACGCATGACCGCCTTCGTGTGGATTTGGGAGACGCGGGACTCGGAGACGCCGAGGATCGCGCCGATCTCCTTCAGCGTCATCTCTTCGTAGTAGTAGAGAATGAGCACGAGGCGCTCGCGGTCCGGGAGGTGATCGAGCGATTCATCGAGGACCTTGCGCATCTTCTGAACTTCGAGAACCGCGATCGGATCGACGCAGTTCGTGTCTTGGACGGTCTCGTGGATCTCGCTTGCCGACTCCTCGTCCCCCGTCGAGCAGTGCTCGTTCAGCGAGAGAAGGGTCGCCCCGCGCACGTCCTCGAGGAGTTGGAAGTACTCGCGGAGCTCGATCGACATCTCGCTCGCGAGCTCATCGTCGCGTGCCGGGCGCCCCTGGACGCTCTCGATGCGCGCATGGGCATCCTCGAGCTGCCGGGCCTTGCGGCGGACCGAGCGGGGAACCCAATCCATCGCGCGAAGCTCGTCGAGCATCGCCCCGCGGATCCGCGAGATCGCGAAGGTCGAGAACTTGTTGTCGAGGCTCGGGTCGTAGCGCTCGACCGCGGACATCAGCCCGAGGGTGCCGGAACCGATCAGATCGTCGATTTGGACGCTGGACGGCAACCCGACGGCCAGCCTCCCCGCCACATACTTGACAAGGGGCATGTACTCGAGAACGAGCCGGTCTCGGACCCTCTTCGTCCGGCGCTTCTGATACTTCCTCCACACGACCTCGATCGAATCCATCCGGTTTCCTCCTGGCCTCGCCCCCGACGCATCCGGGCTCCCCGCCTCCGCGGAGCGGCGCTCGGCGGACGCGAAGGAACGCTCCTTCGCCCCGGGATCCGGCTCGCTCGTACGAGGGGGGTTCTTCGTCGTCTTGGGCATGTTCTCCACCTGCTCCCCGGCCACGCGGGGCGGGACAGGCAAGAGCAACGGGCATGCCACGGATCGGACGCGGCAGGATCCGCACGAATCCGTTGTGAAATCGGAAGTTAAGCGAATTCCTCGTGGGGCCTCCCGGAGAGGAGGTTGGGAAGGACCGGAGCAGTCGATCGGAAGGAACTGAACAATTCGTTGCAATCGCAGAAGATACAGGGACAGATCGGGTTGATCAGTTTTCGACCAGCGGAAAGAAAGGAGCCGTGGCCCTCGCGCGGTCGGGCGGCCGCGGTCCGGAATCCGGTCAGCTCGAGGCCCGACCCGCTTCGTACTGGCGCAGCTTCTCCCGCAAAGTCTGCCTCGAGATCCCCAGCGTGCGGGCGGCCTTCGTCTTGTTCCCCCGGGCCCACTCGATCGTCTTCAGGATCTGGACCCTTTCCGCCTCGGAGAGCGGGACGGGGACGAAGTCCTCAGGCTCCTCCATCTCGAACGACTCGACCATCCCCGCGGAGATTTCCAGCGGCAGATGCTCGAGGAGGATGAGGTCCTCGCTCTCGAGAAGGATCGCGCGCTCGATCACGTTGCGAAGCTCGCGCACGTTTCCCGGCCAGTTGTACTCCTGAAGCCGCGCCCGGGCGGACGGGGAAAGGCCGCGGATATTCTTTGAAAGATCTTTATTAAAGACATCTATAAAATAACTCGCAAGAACCGGAAGATCCTCCGGGCGCTCTCGGAGGGGCGGGACGTGGATCGGCACGACGTTCAGGCGGTAGTAGAGATCCTTGCGAAACCGCTTCTCCGCGACCGCCTTTCGAAGATCCTGGTTCGTCGCCGCGATGATGCGGAGGTTCACCTCGATATCCTCGGTTCCTCCGACGCGCTTGAACCGCTTGGTCTCGATCACGCGAAGAAGAACCGCCTGCAGCTCGATCGGCATCTCTCCGATCTCGTCGAGGAAAAGCGTCCCCCCCGTCGCCGTTTCGATCAGCCCCTTCTTCAAGGTCTTCGCGTCGGTGAAGGCTCCCTTCTCGTGCCCGAAGAGCTCGCTCTCGAGAAGGCTGGCGGGGAGCGAACCGCAGTTGATCTCCATGAACGGGCCGCTCCGCCCCGGCGTTCCATGGTGAATCGCCTTGGCGATCATCTCCTTCCCCGTCCCGCTCTCCCCTTCGATCAGCACGGTGGCGCGCGGGCTCGCGGCGACTCGCTCGACGATCCGGTAGACCTCCTGCATCTTCTTGCTTCGGCCGAGGATGAGCCGGTCGCTCTGGCGGTTCCCGACGACGATCGGCTCGATCCGCTGCACTTCCTGCCGGATCTCGGTGTCGGCGAGAAGGTTCATCGCCATCGCGGCAAGCCTCTGCGGGTTGATCGGCTTTTCGAGAGAATGACAACCGCCGAGGCGCGACGCCTCGGAGACGGCCTCGCGAAGGCGCGGGGGAACGAGAAGAAGGATGAGGACATTCGGATCCGCCTCGCGGATCCGCCGGACGCAGTCCATGACGGGAAGATCGGCGAGCTCCGCGTCGAGGACGACCAGGGCGGTTGAGCGATCACGGGCGGCGGCGATTCCCTCGCTCCCTTCCTGCGCCTCCTCCACCGAGTAGCCGGCCTCGATCAGGGCCGCCCCCACCCCCCACCGAAGCCTCTTCTCGCCGCCGATCAGAAGGACACGGGACGATACGCCGCTCACTCGGCCTCCCCGGGGCCGAGGCCCCCGCGCTCCTCGGCCTCGGCTCCGCGAGGGCTGAGCAGCGTGCGAAGAAGACGGCGCTCGGTCGCCCCATCCAGGTTCTCGATCCGAAAATCCAGGGCGTATCGCGACCCGTCCTCCGGATCGCGACGCACATGCCGGACCCGTCCCTCGAGGGACAGAGGCTTCCCGTCGCAGTCCTCGATCTCGATCCGGAGGCACGTTCCCGGGTCGATCGGCTCGGGAACCCGAAAGAGCGCCAGGAGGCTCTCCCCGTTCCCCTCTTCCGCGTCGGCCGGGTGGATCGGCGGCGCCACCTTGAGAACGTAATTCGCCCGGAGCTCCGCGCGCACGCGCGCACGCGCCTCCCTCCGAAGCGGCTCGAGACTCGAGGGATGGCGGATCACGAGATACGGAGAGGAATCCTTGAAATGCTCGGCCAGCTTCGATGCGCCGAGGTGCGGCTCGCCTTTCCATGTCGTGCGAAGCGTCACGCCGGTTCCCTTGAGGAGATCGACGAAGCCCAGCGGATCGAAACCCGGGACGTGAAGGACCAGATGATGATCGTCCACCTGCGCGACCTGGGCCCGATACAGCCGATTGTCGATTCGCTCCCCGACCGCGATCTCGAGGATTTGGCCGGTATGGAACGGTTCCCGTTTCATTCTCCTACCGACCTCGTTCGGGGGGACGCTGTCTATCGGCATTCTAGTGCCGGGCCATCCGCGGGTCAACGGGAATTCCGCCTAAGGCACTCGGCGGGGTCCGTTCCCGAGAAGCGCGTCCAAGATCGATTCGACGATCTCGGCGCGGATCTCCGGTCGGTCGTAGTAACCTTTGTCGATTCTTCGTTGGATTCGACGGATTCGCCAGAGGGTCTCTCTCGCCTTCCGGCTGCGGCTCAGCCGGGCTTCCGCTTCCGCCATGATGTTCCCCTCGCGAGCTCGCGGATTCGAGCGGGCCGCTCCGCCGCGCGCCGTCTCGTCCGTCCGCACAGCGGACGAAGAACAGGCGGAAAGCGGCGACGGCCTCCACCACCCGGGGAGAGCTACCCCACCTGAGGATCGTCGGCGAACGGAAATGCTTGAGGCCGGCCGATCAGCCCTCCGCCCCCTCGCAGAGTCGCATCACCCTCCGGACGCGACTCCTCAGGAGACGGCTTTCCGGACGGCAGGAGAGCGCGCGGATGTAGGCGTCGGCGGCGGACCAGAGGTAGCCCTGGCGAAGAAGGCAGTCCCCCATGCGGACGTATCCGCGCGGGCTCGTGGGGCGTAGGGCTTGGTAGCGCTCGCAGAAGCGGACGGCGTCTTCGTGACGGCCGAGGATCGCGAGCCATTCGGCTGCACGGAGAAGGAGCGCCGGCTGGGCAGGATCGACCGTCAGGCTCTCGAAGACGCACTCCAGCGCTTCCTCGAAACGTCCCTCCGCCGCGAGGCACTTCGAGAGGCTCCTGAGCAGGCGGGGCGCCGAGCGGTACTCGATGAGCGCCCGCCGGAATCGGTCGTGCCGGTCCGGCGCGCGCAGCGAGTCGTCTCTTTGGTTCGTCTCGGCCGACATCGCCCCGACTCCTCCTTCTTGCCTTTGGTGCTTTGCATGGGGCATGCCACCGACGGGCGCTCTGCTTCCCGCGCGCCGGGCCGCGCGCGTTCGCCCGAACCGAACCGGGTTTCCGCGCCTTGCGGCGGAACGATCCGCGTGTCCCCCGCGCGCACCCCGCGGGAGCCCGTCCGATTCCTAGCCGGCGAAACGGAATCGGCCGCTCCTCGTCTGGATGGTGCATGCGTTTTCGTCGCGACAAGATCCAAGCGCGCCACGGGTCCCGGCTCGAGGAAGCGGCGAAGGAAGGAAGGACTCTTGAGGCCGAGATCCAAGGCCGCAGTAGGAAACGCGCGCATCATCGAGACTAGGAAGCGAGGTAACTCTTCAGGGCGTCTCCGCGGGCCGACTGCCGCAACCGGCGGATCGCCTGATCCTTGATCTGTCGTACTCTCTCACGCGAGAGCTTCATCTTCTTACCGATTTCCTCGAGCGTCTGCTTCCGATCCGAATCGAAGCCGAAGTACGAGCGGAGAACCGCCTCCTCGCGCGGCCCCAGGGAACGGAGCGCGCGCCCCACCTCCCTCCGGAGTCCCGTCTCGATCAGCTCCGTGTCCGGCGCCGGGCTCAGCGTGTCCTCCAAGAAGTCGCGCAGGGAGGACTCTCCGTCCGGCCCGTTCTCGGGGGCGTCGAGTGAGCGCATGCGGGAGGCCGCGTTCAGCGTCTCGCGGATCTCCGCCTCCGAGAGGGCGACCGCCTCGGCGACCTCGCGGTCGGTCGGCTCGCGGCCGAACGCCTGGCGGAGCTTCTCCGTCTCGCGAAGGATCCGCTGGACCGTTCCGGCGCGTCCGAGGGGAATGCGGATCATCCGCGCCTGCTCCGCGAGCGCCTTCAGGATCGACTGCTTGATCCACCAGACGGCGTACGAGATGAACCGGTTCCCCCTCCGCTCGTCGAAACGGCGCACCGCCTCCAAGAGCCCCAGGTTCCCCTCGTCGATCAGATCGGAAAACGAAAGCCCCTGGTTCCGATACCTCTTCGCGACGGAGACGACGAAGCGGAGGTTCGCGCGCACGAGCGCCTCGCGCGCCTCGGGATCCCCCTCTCGGCTCCTCCGCGCCAGATCGACCTCCTCCTCCCGATCGAGGAGCGGGACCTTCGCGATCTCGCGGAGGTACAGATGGAGGGATCGACCCTCGTCCATCCCGCCGATCGAACCTCCGGACCTTTCGTCCATCTCGTTCTCCTTGAACCCGATCCCCTCGCCGCCTTCGTCGGGTTCTCCTCTACCTCTCAAGACTCGTACCAACATCGATCGAAAGAGGGGAGATTGTATCCGCTTGTCGCTCTTTGAGTTGCGCGTTCACCTCCGGGGTTCCTCCTTTCCGGGAACCCTGGGGGCGCCCTTTTCATGCCATTTTGGCGGATTGGTTCCCTCAGAGACGCCGCGAGGCCGGAGCGGAAAGCGGGAGCGAGGCCCGGAAACGGTGACAGACACCGTGCGACGCAAGGGGGATCGACGCCATGTCCGCGGGGCACCGCCTTGCCCCGGGCCCCGACCGAGAACACACCCGTCGAGTTTCTGTCGACTTGAGCTTACACGCGCGCGCCCTGGCCGGCGTGGTTCAGGTAGCGTTGAAGAAGAAGCTTGCTCGGCTCTTCCAGGAAGAGAAAGGAACAGCCGATCTGATACGAACCGCAGCCGGGGATCTCCGACTCGGGATCCGTCCAGACCACGATCATTTCCGTATCAAGGATCTCCTCGACCGGTGCGCCCCCTTCGGCGGGGGGGATCGGGAGGACGAGGGTTCCTTTCAGCTTGGTCATCACGGGGACGAAATGCGGGACTCGGCAGTAGATTCCCCCGAGGCTGATGTTGAGCCCTTCGGCGGCGATCGCGTCGCGCCCGGGGACTCCTTCCGCGCCGAGCCGGAGCCCGAACCGCGAGTCGGTCCGCCGGTGTCTTCTCCGCTCCTCATGTTTCGGCATCGTGTCCTCCTGCGCTCGATCGACGCCTGTATTCTGCCATCTCGGCTCGCGCGGGTCCACTCTTTCTTTCGGCCCGCGGGATGAAGACCGGCCACCTCTGTTTCTTACCAAGAGAATGAGCCCGCCGGCGTGCGGCGGGCTCGAGTCGTTCGTGTCCGTGCTCCGGTCGATCGCTAGCCGACGGCCGCCGTTAGGGAAACGGCGTCCAAGAGGCACTCCCCTTCCGGTGTCGCGAGGAGGCATCCCCCCTCCCCCTTCTTCGCGGTCTCCTGCCAGGAATGGACCATCTTCTTTGCGGTCTTCCCGTCGACGTCCATGTAGAGACCGTCGGTCGCCTCACCGATCCTGCTCTTCACGTGATGCTCGGCGTCGAGGATCCGGGCGCTCTTCTCGAGAAAGCCGCGCCCTGTCTCCTTGCACCCGAGCGCATAGAGGCGGAAGCCGGACTTCGTCTCGACCACCTGCACCGTCAGGAGGACCTTCCCCGAGGTCGGGCAGAGGATCGCCTGACCGGACTTCGCCTTCTCGCCGGTCGCGTGAAGACAGCCGGCCGAGGCGGCGGAGGCTCCCTTCATTCCCGCGCACCCGGGCGTGGCGCTCGCCTTCATCATCGAGGAGCAGCCGGAAGAGGCCTTCGCCTTCTGGACTCCGCTCTTGGCCCCCTCGCACGCTCCCGCGGGTCCCGCCCCCGCGACAAGCAGGAAAGCAAGCCCGACCGCCGACCATGCCGCTCGAACCGCGAAATGCCTCATGAACTCAACTCCTTGTTGTCAGGGTTTCTTTCGTCCGCCGGCCAGGGGAGCAGGCCGCCGGATAGCGTAACGACACTCCGTTCTTAATAAGAGAATCAGCCGGAGTCAAGTCCACCGGCCGATTCTCCTTGCATCGACTCTCAGCGCCCTCTCGGCTGCTTCGCCCCCGCCGAACCGGACGATCGGCTCGATGAAGGCGGCGCGGAGGATCGGGACGCGCTCGGCGCCGGCGAGGATCCCCTCGTCGCGTGCGACCGGCTCGGCGCGATTCGCTCCGAGGAACGCGTGCTCGAGGGAGCGGAGACCTGCGGCGAGGCGGCTTCGCTCCGAACCCGCTTCTTGGTCGGGGAGACCGTGCTCGCGCTCGGCGCGCGTGCCTCGCTTCCGTGAGGCGATCCGCGGGTCTTCTTCTGCGACACGGTCGACGCGGCCGGAGCGCGCTCGGCCCCTCGATACCGCGCGGAACGGTACGCCGGCGCATCGGCCTCCGCGGAACGCACCGTCGTCTTCTTCTTCCAGTAGCTCTCCCGAGCCGCGGCGGTGCTGTACGTATGGCGATAGTCCCAATAATGGTGCCCGCGATGGCCGCACCACCAATACCGGTCGTGCCAGTAGCCCCACGAGTACGGGCTGTGCCACGCCCACGCGAAATGCCAGCCGGGGCGATACCAAGGATAGTAACGATAGGAAACGTAGAAATACGAATCCCACCACCACGGGTCCCAGAACCAGGGATCCGAATCGACGTACACGTACGCCATGCTCGGAACCGACCACGGGACCATGCGCACTTGGACGTACCGGGGATGGCTGTAGCGCAGGAAACCGAGGTGCGAGGGGACGACCGCCGCAACGGCCCCCTCCTCCTCGTACCCCTCCTCGGTTTCGAGCGAACCGTACCCCGACCCGCTCCGAATCATCGCCTCGAGGATCCTCTCGCTCACGCCCATCTCCTCGAGACGGACGATCTCGGAGGTCGTGAGGCCGAAGTCGGAGCCGCTCTCCTCGATCTGGGCGAGGATCACTCGCTCGCTGACACCGGCCTCGAGAAGATCGAGGACATCGTCGACATCCATCGGCGTCCCGGCGAACGCGACGGGCGCGAAAAGAACCAGCAACAGTGCGGGGAATCTCGCTCGGCCCATGACGCGATCCTTTCCTTGAGGGGAGAGGAGTCCCTTTCGAATACCCACTCCTCTCTTAGATTACCCCAGATCCGCATCCTTGACAACCCGATCCGCTTCGTCCGGTTCCGGGGCGGCCGGCGCTTCCCGGCGAGGGGGACGCGCCTCCGACGGATCCAGAAACCCTTGCCCGACCGGCCGCCGGTGTGATACTTCTTATTCTATCGGGAACGGGCATTCTCGTCGAACTGTCAGGTCAGAGCATCATCTGCAAGGAAGGAGAACCGGCATGGTAGGCGTGATCGGTTACGGTGCCTACATCCCTCGGTACCGGATTCGCGTGGAGGAGATCGCGAAGACGTGGGGAGCGGACGCTCCGAGCTACAAGCGCGGCCTCCTCCTCAAGGAAAAATCCGTCCCTGCGCCCGACCAGGACACGATCACGATGTCCGTCGAGGCCTCCCGGTACGCCGTGCGGCGGGCCGGGATCGATCCGACGCGGATCGGCGCGGTCTACATCGGCTCGGAGTCGCACCCGTACGCGGTGAAGCCGAGCGGAACCGTCCTCGCGGAGGCGCTCGGCGCCACGCCGGAGGCGCACACGGCCGACTTCGAGTTCGCGTGCAAGGCCGGCTCTGAGGGGATGTTCGTCGCGATGGGTCTCGTGCGGGCCGGGCTCGTCGAGTACGGCCTGGGGGTCGGCGCCGACACCTCGCAAGGGGCGCCGGGGGATGCGCTCGAGTACTCCGCCTCGGCCGGCGCTGCCGCCTTCCTTTTCGGCACGGAGAAGGTCCTTGCGGAAGTCGAGGAGACCTACACGTACATGACCGACACTCCCGATTTCTGGCGGCGCGAGCACCAGTACTACCCGCAGCACGCCGGCCGCTTCACCGGCGAGCCGGCGTACTTCAAGCACACGCTCGGCGCGGCGAAGGGGATCTTGAAGAAGGCGGGCGCGACCGCGAAGGATTTCGCGTTCGCCGTCTTTCACCAACCGAACGGGAAGTTCCCGCAGAAGGTGGGCGAGATGCTCGGCTTCACCAAGCAACAGTTCGAGACGGGACTCCTCTCCCCCACGCTCGGGAACACCTACTCCGGCGCCTCTCCGATCGGGCTCACCGCGATCCTCGACGTCGCCAAGCCGGGCGACCGGATCCTGATGGTCTCCTACGGATCGGGCGCGGGGAGCGACGCGTTCATCTTCCGCGCGACCGACCTCCTGCCGAAGGCCCAGGATCTCGCGCCGAAGACGCGTCCCCAACTGGACGAGAACAAGTTCTACCTCGATTACGGCACCTACGCCAAGTTCCGCGGCAAGATCCGCAAGGCCGGATAGGAGGAAGCGATGAGAGAAGTCGCAATCGTGGGCGTCGGCATGACGCGCTGGGGCGAGCTGTGGGAGAAATCCCTGCGCGACATCTACGTCGAAACCGCTCTTCTCGCGATGGAGGACGCCGGCGTCGACAGGATCGACTCGATGGTCGTCGGGTGCATGTCGAGCGGTCTCTTCGTCGGGCAAGAGCACCTCGGTTCGGTCCTCGCGGACTACCTCGGCCAGGCTCCGGTTCCGGCGACGCGCGTGGAGAGCGCGTGCGCCTCGGGCGGCCTCGCGATCCGGACTGGGTTCATGGAGGTCGCCTCGGGAATGAGCGACATCGTGCTCGTCTCCGGCGTCGAGAAAATGACCGACGTCGACGGAGGGGACGCGACCTACGCGCTCGGGACGGCGGCGGATCAGGAGTACGAGTGCTACCACGGGATCACGTTCCCGGGGCTCTACGCGATGATGGCGCGGGCGTACATGCATCAGTACGGCCTCACGCGCGAGGAGCTCGCCGCGGTCGCGGTGAAGAACCACGAGAACGGATCGAAGAACCCTCTCGCACAGTTCCCGATGCAGGTCACGATCGAGCAAGTGATCGGATCCGTACTGGTGGCCGATCCGCTTCGCATTCTCGACTGCTCGCCGATCACCGACGGCGCGGCGGCGATCATCCTCTGCCCCCTCGACCAGGCGAAGAAGATCTCGAAGAACCGTCCGGTGAAGATCATCGGAAGCGGCCACGCGACCGACAGCATCGCGTACCACTCGCGCGAGGATCTCACCTCTCTCGAGGCGGTCGCGAAGGCGGCCGAGCGGGCGTACAAGATGGCCGGCGTCGGCCCGGACGCGATCGACGCGGTCGAGGTCCACGACTGCTTCACGATCGCCGAGATCCTCGCGATCGAGGCGCTCGGTCTCGTGGAGCGCGGGAAGGGACGGACCGCCGCCTCCTCGGGGCTCACCGCGATCGGCGGAAAGATCCCCGTGAACCCGAGCGGCGGCCTCAAGTCGAAGGGACACCCGGTCGGCGCCACCGGCGTCGCCCAGGTGATCGAGCTCGTCAAGCAGCTTCGCGGCGAGTGCGGCGAGCGACAGGTGAAGAACGCGCGCCGCGCGCTCGCGCAGAACATGGGCGGTTCCGGCGGATCCTCGATCGTGCACATCCTGGAGGTGGGCTAACATGTTCTCGTCCCGATATTGGAGAGAGATCCCGCAGCGCTACCGAATGGAAGCGGCGAAATGCTCAGGCTGCGGAACCGTTTCCTTCCCTCCCCGGCTCATCTGCCCGAAGTGCAAGGGGCGGACATTCGAGAAGGTTCGCCTTCCCGACCAAGGGAAGGTCCTCACGTACACGGTGATCCACGTCCCGGCGACCCCGTTCAAGGACGAGGTCCCCTTTGCGATCGCCGTGGTCGAGCTGGATGGAGGCGTCCGGATCACGTCGCAGGTCGTCGATTGCGACCCCGCGACGATCCGGATCGGCCAGCGCGTGCGGACCGAGTTCCGCAAGCTGCAAGAGGTCGGCGACGCCGGGGTTCTCTGTTACGGATACAAGTGCGTTCCGGCTTAGCCTGGATCATGCACGCGTCTCCTGCTGCGGACGGACGCAGGACGCGTGGCCACGAGACGGACGGAGGGGATGGAATCGCGTGTACAGAATCGAAAGCCGAGCGGACGTCAAGGGAGACGCCTTTCGTGAGAACCGCGAGTCGATGCTTCGCCTCGTGGAGCAGCTTCGATCCGTTCTCGCCGAAGCGAGGAAGGGAGGACCGCCCGAGGCGATCGAGCGCCACAAGAAGCGCGGCAAGCTGACCGCCCGCGAAAGGCTCGACCTCCTCTTCGATCGCAACACCCCGTTCCTCGAGCTGAACGCTCTGGCCGCGTGCGGCATGTATGACGACCAGGCGCCCGCCGCCGGCATGGTGACGGGGGTCGGCGTGGTGCACGGCCGCGAGGTCGCCGTCGTGGCGAACGACGCGACCGTGAAGGGCGGGACCTACTTCCCGATGACGATCAAGAAGCACATCCGCCTTCAGGAGGTGGCGCTTCAGAATCGCCTGCCGTGCATCTATCTCGTCGACTCGGGAGGCATCTTCCTCCCCGAGCAGGCGGGCACGTTCCCCGACAAGGAGCATTTCGGGCGGATCTTCTACAACCAGGCGCGCCTCTCCGCCGAGGGGATCGCGCAGATCGCGATCGTGCAGGGATTCTGCACCGCGGGGGGCGCGTACGTTCCCGCGATGAGCGACGAGACGGTGATCGTGCGGAAACAGGGAACGATCTACATCGGCGGCCCTCCGCTCGTGAAGGCGGCGACCGGCGAGGTCGTGAGCGCGGAGGAGCTCGGCGGCGCGGATGTCCACTGCCGGATCTCCGGCGTCGCGGATCACTACGCGGTCGACGACAAGCACGCCCTCGGCATCGCCCGGAACATCATCGAGAACCTCGACCCGCCCCGGCGCTTCGCGCTCGAACGCCGCGAGCCGGAGGATCCTTACTACGACCCGGAGGAGATCTACGGCGTCGTGCCGAGCGATCTCCGCCGGCCGTACGACGCGCGCGAGGTGATCGCGCGTATCGTCGACGGGAGCCGCTTCCACGAGTTCAAGGAGCTCTACGGGACGACGCTCGTCTGCGGCTTCGCGCACATCCTCGGCTATCCGGTCGGGATCCTCGCGAACAACGGGGTTCTCTTCTCGGAGTCGGCGCTGAAGGGCGCCCACTTCATCGAGCTCGCGACGATCCGCAAGATCCCCCTCCTCTTTCTGCAGAACATCACCGGCTTCATCGTCGGAAAGCAGTACGAGCATGGCGGGATCGCGCGCGACGGCGCGAAGATGGTGCACGCGGTCGCGAACGCGGACGTCCCCAAGTTCACGGTGGTCGTCGGCGGATCGTACGGCGCGGGGAACTACGCGATGTGCGGCCGCGCATACAACCCGCGCCTCCTCTGGATGTGGCCGAACGCGCGGATCTCGGTGATGGGGGGCGAGCAGGCGGCGAACGTCCTTCTTCAAGTCAAGATGGAGCAGATGGCGGCGAAGGGGGAAACCCCGATGGGCGAGAAGGACCAAGAGGAGTTCAAGAGGCCGACCCTCGAGAAGTACGAGCGGGAAGGGAGCCCCTACTACAGCACGGCGCGCCTTTGGGACGACGGTATTCTCGACCCGCTCGACACCCGGAAGGCGCTCGCGCTCGCCATCGCCATGTCCTTGAACGCGCCGATCCCGGACCAGAAGTACGGCGTGTTCCGCATGTAGCCGATCGGTCGCGAAGCGGAGGGGGACGATGACGAAGGAGTACAAGAACCTGACGCTTCACGCGGCGGACCGCGTCGCCACCCTGACGCTGAACCGCCCGGAAGTTCACAACGCGTTCGACGACGCCATGCTCGGCGAGCTTCAGGACGCCTTCGAACGGCTCGCCGGCGACGAGAGCGTGCGTGTGGTGGTTCTCACCGGCGCGGGGCGCTCTTTCTCCGCGGGGGCGGACCTCGGCTGGATGAAGCGGATGGTCCGCTACACGCTCGAGGAGAACCTCGCCGACGCGCGGCGTCTCGCCGACTGTCTCGACCGCCTCCACCGGCTGCCGAAGCCGACGATCGCCCGCGTAAACGGCGCCGCGATCGGCGGCGGCATGGGGCTCGTGGCCGCCTGCGACCTCGCGATCGCGTCGGAAAAGGCGGTGCTCGGCCTCTCCGAGGTGAAGCTCGGGCTCGTCCCGGCGGTGATCTCGCCGTACGTCGTGCGGCGCGCGGGCGAGGGGAAGTGCCGCGAGTTCTTTCTCACGGGCGAGAGGCTCTCCGCAGCGAAAGCTCTCGAGGCGGGACTCGTTCACCGGTGCGTGCCGGAGGAGGAGCTCGACCGCGCGGTCGCCGAGACCGCCGCGTCTCTCCTCTCGAGCGGGCCTCGCGCGCTCGCGGCGTGCAAGACGCTCCTCGACACGGTGTCCGAGACGCCTCTCGATCGGGTGAACGAGATCACGCTCCGAATGATCGCGGAGATGCGCGTCGGAGAGGAAGCGCAAGAAGGGATGGCCGCGTTCTTCGAGAAGCGGAAGCCCTCTTGGAGCGGTTCCTGATACCCTATTTCGGAAATAGGGTATCAGGTACCGAAAGGGAGATGAGCGTGTTTCGAAAGATCCTCGTCGCGAACCGGGGGGAGATCGCGATCCGCGTTCTCCGGGCGGCGCGGGAGCTCGGCATCCCCACCGTCGCGGTCTATTCGGAAGCGGACGCGGACGCCCCGCACGTCCGTTTCGCCGGCGAGTCGGTCTGCATCGGTCCCGCGGAGCCGTCGAAGAGTTACTTGAGCTTCGAACGGATCTTCGAGGCGGCGCGCACGACCGATGCCGACGCGGTGCATCCCGGCTACGGGTTCCTCGCGGAGAATCACGAGTTCGCCGCCGCGTGCGAGGAACGGAAGATCGTCTTCATCGGATCGAACGCCGAATCGATCCGGCTCCTCGGATCGAAGACCGAATCGCGGCGAACGATGGCCGCCGCCGGAGTCCCCGTCATCGCGGGGATGCAGATCGGCGGCGATTCGATCGAGACCTTCGCCGCCGAGGCGAAGAAGGTCGGGTATCCGGTCCTCATCAAGGCGTCGGGCGGAGGGGGCGGGAAGGGGATGCGGATCGTGCGCGGGCCCGAGACGCTCGTGGAATCGGTCGAAGCGGCCCGGCGCGAGGCGCTCTCCGCGTTCGGCAACGACTCGGTCTATCTCGAGAAGCTGATCGAGAAGCCGCGGCACGTCGAGTTCCAAGTGATCGGCGATCACGACGGGAACGTCGTTCATCTTTTCGAGCGCGAATGCTCGATCCAGCGAAGACATCAGAAGATCGTCGAGGAGAGCCCCTCGACCGCGCTCGATCCGGAGCTCCGGCGCCGGATGGGCGAGACGGCGATCCGGGTCGTCCGCGCCGCCGGCTACACGAACGCGGGAACGGTCGAGTTCCTCCTCGACGCGAGCGGCTCCTTCTACTTCCTCGAGGTGAACACGCGTATTCAGGTCGAGCACCCGGTCACGGAGATGCTTGCCGGCGTCGATCTCGTGAAGACGCAGATCCGGGTCGCCGCCGGGGAGCGGCTCCCTTGGAAACAGGAGGACCTCTCCGCGCGCGGCCACGCGATCGAATGCCGCGTCTATGCCGAGGATCCGGAGACCGGGTTCCTTCCCTCCGCCGGCACGATTCTCTTCACGCGCGAACCTTCCGGTCCCGGCGTGCGCGTCGATTCGGGGATCGAGTCGGGGTACTCCGTTCCGGTCCACTACGATCCGATCCTCTCCAAGGTGATCGTGTGGGCGGAGGACCGCCCCGCCGCGATCCGGAAGATGCGCCTCGCCCTCGCCGATTACCCGATTCTCGGAATCCGGACGATCGTGCCGTTCCTTATCGCCGTGCTCGATCATCCGGAGTTCGCGGCGGGCCGGACGCACACCGGATTCATCGAGGAGCACCTTCCGGGTTGGAAGATGGCCGCGGATCCGTCCGATCTCGATGCGGCGCTTCTCGCGGCCGCCCTCGCGGCGGACCGACCGGCGCCCGAGGAGACGGGCCTCGCGGCGCGCGCCCCGACCCCCTGGCAAACCCTCGGCAAATGGGAGATCGCCACGTAGGACGGACCGATGGAAATCGAGCTCATCTTTCGAGGAGAGACCTTCCGCGTTGAGGTCGAGCGCGCGAAGGAGAAGACCGAGGCCAGGATCAACGAGCGCGCGCTCGAGGTCCGCGTTTCGCGCGTCCTCGCGAACGAGAGCGTGATCGAAGCGAACGGCGCCCGCCGCACCGCGTACTTCGTCCGGCGCGACGGGAAGATCCACGTCCATTTGGACGGCCGCGTGTTCGAGTTCGAGGAGGCCGGCGCCGGCGGCGAGGACGCGTTCTCCGGTGCGGCCCACGCGATCGGCGGCGACTCAGTCTCTTCATCGATGCCGGGTCTTCTCGTCAAGGTCCTCGTGGAGATCGGGGAGGCGGTGGAGCGCGGCCGGCCGCTCGTCATTGTCGAGGCGATGAAGATGGAGACCCCCCTTCTCTCCCCCGCGGCAGGCCGAGTGAAGAAGATCCACTACTCCCCGGGAGATCTCGTCGAGGCGGGGAAGCCGATCATCGAGATCGACGAAGGCGCGTAAGCTCGAGCCGGGTTCCTAACCTCGCCCTTCTGCGATCGGATGCGACGCTCGCTCCGCGTCCTCGCGACGAAAACGCAGGCATCGTCTCGGCGACCGGTCCGGGAACAAGCACCTTCGCATGCGAGCGTTCGAAGCAGAAAGAAACGGCCCGGCGGAACCGAGGGATCGTATCCCCGCTCCGCCGGGCCGGCGCGTCGATCGGAAGATAGTTGAGATCTTACAGATCGTTCGGCTTCAGGGTTTTCCTCTTGTTGCCCATCGCGCGCCGCTCGGCCTCGGCGATCATGTCGCGGACCTTCTTGTCCAGCGCCCCGTAGAAATCGCTTGAAACGTTGCACTTCTTCGCCGCCGCCTTCGTGCGCGACTTGGAGATGATGAGCTCCACACCGGGTTTCTTCTTCGTGGCCATTCCCACATTCCTCCCAAACGTTCGTTTGTCTCTTCCGGGGCCTTCCCGTTTCGCGTGTAAAGTAGAGGATCCGAAGAAACGCTGTCAACCGAAAAAAGGCGCGAGGGGCTCTCTCGCGGCCGTTCTCGGCCGGTTCGGCCCGCTGTTGGTAGGCGGAAGAACACGGATCCGCTCCGGACGGGCGGTCGCGGAGCGCGCCGACCTCGTGCCCATCATCCGTCTCCCCCTCCCCATTCCCTCTCCCTCAGGAGGAGGAGAGCTCCCGCCGCGAGAAGGACCGCCCCCGCGACCAACGGCGCGGAGAGGATCTCCCCTTCGAGGGCCCCCCCGGCGCCGCCCGCCCAAATGCCGATGCCGTTGTAGACCGCGTGCAGGAACATCGCCGGTACGATCGATCGGGTCCGCAGGACGAGCCACCCGGCGATAATCCCGAGCAGCGCGGTCGGCAGGAACCGGTAGATGCTGAGGTGGAAGAGCCCGAAGAGGAGCCCCCCCGCGAGGATGGCTCGGGCCGGCGAGAGAACCCTCCGGTACTGTCCGAGAAGAAGGCCCCGGAAGAGCATCTCCTCGCAGATCCCCGGGCTCACCGCGACCGCAAACAGGACGAAGACGAGGCCCCCCTCTCCGCTGTCCAGCAGCCTCTCGAAGGTCTCCATCATTTCTTCCGGGACGGGAAGGAACCGGCTCTGCGCGTGGAAGAGCAGGTTCGCCGCGAGAAGCGATGCCGGCGCGAGAAGAACCCCCGCGAGGAGATGCCGCGGGCTCGGCAGCCGGAGGGAGAAATCACGGCGGAAGTCGAGGCGAACCCATCGCGCGAAGACGAGCGTCGGGAGAAGGAGAAACCCCCACAGCGTGAGGATCACGCCCGAGAGAAGATCCCTCGACTGGACGAAAGACCCGAGATAGTAGAGAACGAGAATCTCGAACGCGAAGAAGACCGTCGCCTCGCGCGCCCTTGGGCGGTCGGCGGGGAGAACCCCCTGCTCTCTTCGCGCTTCTCCATAGACCGTCCGCTCGCTCGAGAGAAACGCGCGCGCCCATCGAAGGACCGCGTACGCCCCGATCGAGTTCGAGAGAACGACGAGCCCGAGAAAGAGGACCGGGTAGTTCCCGAGAAGCGCCTCCCGCACGGCCACGGCGACGTTCGCGATCGGCACGATCGCGACGATCGATTCGAGCCGCACGCCCGGGGCGACCGAGGCGGCTGCGGGGACCACGCCGAGAAGAAGCGAAGGAAGAAGGAGAGTCTGCGCTTCGCGGTAGGTCCGCGCGTGGCTCGAGATGAGGACGAGGACCGCGGAAAGAAGAAACGCGAGAGGGAGCGAGATCGCGAAGACGACCGCGGCGGAGAGGGGCGACACGGACCACGCGTCATGGAGTCCCTCTCCCCCCGCCCATCGCACGCGCGTGAAGAAAAAACTCGAGGCAAGAAAGAGGAGCGTGGCGATCACGGCCGAGACGGCGACCGCGAGGAACTTGCCGGCCACGATCGAGGAGCGCGGAGCGAGCGACGTGAGAAGGGTCTCGATCGTCTTCCGTTCGCGCTCCCCCGCAAAGAGATCGACCGCCGCGAAGGAGGCTCCGTTCAGGAGGAGAAACACGATCAGGATCGGAAGGAGCTTCCCCAGCTTCCCCCCCGCCATCCGCTCCTCCGACGCGACGTTCTTCTCCTCCACCGGGAGAACGCGCTTCAGCTCCGCGGCGCCCAAGCTGTCGAGGCGCGCCTCGCGAACCTCCGTCTTCCATTCGTCCACGATCCGGGCGACCCTCTCCCTCGCCTCGCCGGAGAGACCGCTGGAAGCGTCGTAGAAGAGAACCGCTTCCGGCTCTCCGCCGGCGGTGATCGCGAGGTCTTCCGGAAGCCGAACGCCGACATCGGCGCGGCCGGAGCGAACCGCCTCGCCCGGATCGCGGGCGCGGAGCGGCCGGACGCCGGGCGAGGAGACGATTCGCTCGCGAAGATCCGGAAGGCCCCCCTCGACGACCGCCGTCACCGTCTCCTCCTTGAGCCGGTTCTCTCCGTACGACGAAAGGCGCGCGGAGCCGAAGATCAGGATCGGATGGATGAGAACGGGGAAGACGATCATCGCCAGGACCGACCGGCGATCGCGGAGAAGGTCGATCATCTCCTTGCGGAAGACGAGTAGCGTGTCTCCGGCGCTCATCCTTCCCCCCCGCCCCGAACGAGAGAGAGGAAGATCTTCTCGAGAAAGCGCTGCCCCGTCCGCGCGCGAAGCTCCTCGAGCGAGCCGACCGAGAGAATCCGGCCGCGGTGGATGACGGCGATCCGGTCGCAGATCCGCTCCGCCTCGCTCATCACGTGGGTGGAGAAGACGACGCACTTCCCTTGGCCCCGGCACTGCTCGATGTAGGTGAGAAGCGCGTCCGCGACGAGAATATCGAGGCCGGCCGTCGGCTCGTCGAAGATGAGGATCGGAGGGTCGTGGACCACCGCGCGCGCGATCGATACCTTCTGGCGCATCCCCGTCGAGAGCTTCTCGCAGCGGACATCGGCGAACTCGTGCATGTCGAAGAGAGCAACGAGATCGCGGATGCGCTCCTCGAGCGCGTCTTTCGGGTAACGGTTGAGGAGGCCGAAGTAGCGGAGGATCTCGCGCGGGGTGAGGCGCGCGTAAAGGCCGGTCTCCCCCGAGAGGTAGCCGATCGAGCCGCGCACCTTCTCCGGCTCGCGGACGATGTCGTAGCCGTTGAGGAGTGCGCTTCCCGACGTCGGCCCGAGAATCGTCGCGAGCATACGGAGCGCCGTCGTCTTCCCCGCCCCGTTCGGCCCCAGGATCCCGAAGATCTCCCCCTCGACGCAATCGAACGAGATCGCATCGACCGCGACGACATCCCCACGCTTCGCGTCCGAATAGATCTTCTTCAGGCGGTCCGCGGCGATCATCTGCGCCATCGATCTCTCCTTCCGGCGATCGCCCGCGCCGGACGAAGCGCGAGCCGCAGCTGGCCGGTCCCCCGCACCCGCCCCTGGACGACCCCTTCCCGCCCGAGGATCTTCTCCGCAGCGAGGAGGACCGCGAACAGATAGAGGAGAAGCGAGAGGAGCGTGATCGCGGTCGGGAGCGGCGGGAAGCTCCCGACGAGCGCGCTCCGAAGGAGGAGAGTCGCGTTCGTCAGGGGGATGAGGGCGGTGAACGGCCCGAACTCGACTCCGGGGGAGGCGCCCGCGACCGCGGGAAGAAGGGAGAGGATGTAGAAGGGGGTGAGGTATCCCTGTCCTTCCTTGAAGGTCCGCGCCGGAGACGCGACGAGGATCATCGACGCGGAGAAGAACGCGCCGAGGAGGAGCCCGCCTCCGAGGATGACGGGGATCGCGCTCCAGGGAACCCCGATCGAGAACTCTCCCTCGCCTCCGAAAAGACCCGCTTGATGTCTCAAGGTGAGGATCATGCTCGCGAGGTTCACCAGAAGCGCCGCGAGCGAGGCGGCGAGCACCGAGAGGAACTTGCCGGCGACGAGGCTCGCGCGCGGCGCGCCCGACGCGAGTAGGCTCTCCAGGGTCCGCCTCTCCCTCTCGCCGACCAGGACGTCGATCGCGGGATACATCGCGCCCATCGAGAGCATGATCACGAGGATCATCGGAAGAAGGAGAGACAGCACGTACCGCCCCATCGCTTCCGGCGAGGCGATGTTCTCCTCGCGCACGGCGAGGACGCTCAGAACCGCCTCGGTCGCCCCGTAGGCGGCCGCCCGCTCGCGGAGGAGGGCGCGCCTCGTCTCCTCCCATCGCTCCCGGAGACGCTCGCGCGCCGTGAGGGAGCGATCGCTCGAGAGGTCGAAGAACGCCTCGATCGCGGGGCCGCGATCATCGGCCGAATGGACGCGAAGAAACGCATCGAGCGTCCCCTCGGCGACCGCCTCCTCTCCGGATTCCTGGCGGACGATTTCGAAGCGCGGATCCTTCCGGAGCTCCGCGAAGAGACGCGTCGATGCCTCCTCGCCTTCCCAGGCGATCCGCGCGGTCTGACGCTCGAGAGCGCCGGCCCGATACTGCATCACCTGGCCGAACAACAAGAGCATGACCGGATAGAGGAAGATCGGAAGAACGAGCGAATAGACGACGACGTGCCGGTCGCGAAGAGCGGAGCGGGTCTCCGTGCGAAACACCGCGGCGGTCAGGGAGAAATCCTTGAGGATCAAAACATCTCCTCGGGGCGGCGCCCTCGTGCGGACGCGCGATCCCGCTTTCTCTCTCCCGCCGCGCCGAAACGCATCCCGCCTCTACGGCGAGAGGAGCCGAGTTTCGATCCTTCGGAGGGAGTCATGGGCGGGAGTGGAAGAGATCGCCCATCCCTTCAAGGGAGAGAAGCTTCTTCTTCAGGGCCACGCCTCCCGAGAACCCTCCGAGGGAGCCGGTCCGGGCGATCACGCGGTGGCAGGGAACAACGACCGGAAGCGGGTTCCGCGAGAGAGCGCCTCCGACCGCCCGCATCGCCCCGGGCCTTCCCACCGCTTCGGCGAGCTGCTTGTAGCATCGGACGGTGCCGTAGGGGATCCGCGCGCACGCGTCGAGAACCGCCGCGCGGAAAGAGCTCGCCCCCATCAGCCGGTAGGGGAACGTGAAGCGCTTGCGGCGCCCGGCGAAGTACTCCAAAAGCTCACGCCGCGCCGCGCGGAGAGCTCCGGGGTCGGTTCGCGCTCGGCGGACGCCGAGGGGCGCCGTCTCTCGGAGCCAATCCGACTCGTTCCGCTTTCCGAAGACCGTTCCGACCACGACCCCCTCGAGGGACGCGGCGCCGAACCAGCCGAGCGGGGTCTCGAACGAGTCGACGAGAAGGAGCCCGCCCCCGCGCGCGGGCGCCTCCCGGAGAACCCTCTTCTGCATCTTCTTCCATTCGGAGGCACGGAGAACCGCGCCGTGGAGCCGCCGAAAGGCGCGAACCGCTGAGAGCGTCTCCCTCGCCACGCGATCGCCGACCTCTCCCTCCTCGATTCCGGCCCCCTCCGGTGCCGCGAGGATCTTGCGGAGAGATTCTCCCCTCGCGCGGCCGCGCGGCGCGGCGGGGAGACGCTTCCTTCCCGCCCGCTCCCGTTCGAAGAGAAGAAGGCCGTGTTCCGCCGCCCCGATGGGATCCCCTGCCTTTTTACCGAGCGCCGCCGCGACCTCGGTCTCCGGCCGTTCGAAGCCGACGAGAAGGGCGATCGCGCATCGCTCGGCGAGCGGAACGGAGCTCCACGCGCGGAGGAGCGCCGCTTCCTCCGAGCCCGCGCCTCGGACGCCGTCATCGACCTCGACCGGGCGGTAGTGGCTGCGGCCGAGCGCGCGGAGATGCCCCCTCGCCCGCACGAGAGCGGAGCGGAAAACCGCGGCCTCGGAGACATCCCCGGACGAGCGGTCCGCCGGAAGCCGAAGCACCTCGCCGTAGAAGAGATCCTCGGCATCGAGCGGGTCGGGAACCAAGAGGAGGAAGAGGCGCGCGAGGTCTTCCCCGAGCCGGTCGACGAAAGGAACGAGGTCGGGAGGGGTGTGAGCGCGTGCCATTGGAAGTTCCCCGCTTCGCCTTCGACTCTATCGAATCCCGAGGCGGCGGGGAAGAGAATCCTCGGAGCGACCGAGGTGCGGGAGTCGACGAAATCGCCTTCTCTGCATATAGTGGGAACAGAAGCTCCGGCTCGCCCCCTCCGCTCCCCCGAACCGGAAGGACGTCCTCTCCCCCGCCCGCGCGGTCTCCCAGAAAGGCGCGAAGCAAGCAAACCCGCAGTAGACGGATGTTCCGGCCGGCGGATCGGCCGTATCGCAGCGCCCCTGCGGCTGCCGTGAACCTCGATGCCCGACCCGAGTTGCTCGATGCTTACCCCCTGGTTGCGAGGTCGAGGGTCTCACGCTTCGCGCGGGGGCCTTCTTTCGTCCGATCGAGAGGTCAGGCGCCGAGGGGTCTCCCCTTCTCCTTCCGCCGCACCGAGTCCAAGCCGTGTTTCTTGAAGAGATGCCACATGCTCCGCTCGCTGATCCCGAGCTTGCGCGCGGCCTTCGCCTGCACCCATCCCGTTTCCTCGAGGGCGGAGACGAGAAGGTTCTTCTCATACTCCTCCGTCCGCCGGCGGAACGACGAGAAATCCTCACCGGTCCCCTCGTCGGATTCCGCCGCCTCGCGAATCGCGGCGGGAAGATCCTGGGGCCGGACCACGGCGCCGTCCCCGACGACCACCGCTCTCTCGATCGCGTTCTCCAGCTCGCGGATGTTGCCGGGCCAGCGGTAGCGAAGAAGAAGGTCGAGCGCCTTTCGGGAGATCCTCTTCGGCGGAAGCCCGTTCATGCGGCAGTAATGGTCGATGAAGTACTCGACGAGAGGCTCGATGTCCTCGACCCGCTCACGGAGCGGCGGGATCCGGATCGTGATCACGTTCAGGCGGTAGTAGAGGTCCTCCCGAAAGCGCTTCTCGCGGATCTCCCGATCGAGGTCCTTGTTCGTGGCCGCGATCACGCGAACCCGGACGCGGATCGGGCGCGTCCCCCCCACCCGTTCGAACTCCCTCTCCTGCAGGATCCGGAGGACCTTCGACTGCGTGAGGAGGCTCATGTCGCCGATCTCGTCGAGGAAGATCGTGCCGCCGTCGGCGAGCTCGAACTTCCCGATCCGCTTGTCCACGTTCGTCGCGATGTTCTTTTCGATCCCGAAGAGCTCGCTCTCGAGGAGGGTCTCGGGGATCGCCGCGCAGTTCACCTTCACGAACGGCTTCTTGAGCCGAACGCTTTCGTGATGAACCATTGATGCGATGAGCTCCTTGCCGGTCCCGCTCTCCCCGACGATGAGGACCGAAGAGTTCACGTTGAGGACCTTGCGCGCGTTTCGAAGAACCTCGAAAATCCCTCGCGAGCGCCCGATGACCGGGCGCGCGAAGTTGCGCGCCTCCTCCCTCTCCTCGGCGGCGCGATCGGACGCGGCGCCCCCGAGCCACCCGTTTCTCCAGCACGCGAGCTCGATGAGGTAGAGGAGCGACGGAAGATCCTTCTCCGGAACGACCGTGACGCTGCGGAGGAGATCCTCGTCCGGACTCCGGCCCGCGGTCTTGCGGATCCAGACGAGCGGGAGATCTCCCAGGCGCCGATTCCTCCAGCTCTGAAAGAACGGGTCCTCGAACAGGTCGCCGAGAACGACCACAAGGCTCGGGGTCGGGCGGGGGAGCACCTGCGGGAGCCGCTCCGGCTCCTCCGCCAGGCTGAAGCGGAGAGGGATGCGGGAGCGTTTCTCGACAAGCAGGCGGACTCTCTCCGCGCCCTCGCCGCAGATCAGGATTTGGGGAGTGCTCACCATGATGCTCCGATGCCCTTCGCATGAGGCATCCGCCGGAACCGCAGGATCTTACGATGGGGAGCTCGCGACCACGATCGGGTATCTCGCAGCGTTTCGCATATAGTATAAGGGGTTCCGGCCGGGATTGTCAACGAAGCACGCGGGCGGGTCGCGGCGGCTCGGGCAAGAGGGTCCATCGGGCGCGGCGGTTGACACCCCCCTCGGATTCCCCTATCTTCACCGGGAGCCCGCCTTTCCGAGGAAGGACCGGTCGGCGTCCCCATCGTCTAGCCAGGTCAGGACACCGCCCTTTCACGGCGGCAACACGGGTTCGAATCCCGTTGGGGACGCCAAGCCAGGAGTGCCGACCGGCGTGGAGCTTCCCGAAACGAAGACGAAAAGTCGCCGGGGGAGCAGAATCCCCGGCGCCGATTTTTGATCTCTGAAGTTTCCAGCCGCGCCGCTATCCGAAGAAGACCTCCGCGACCTTGAAGAGAGTCTCGTCCACCCGCTTCGGCCCGCGAATCGCCTTCTCGAGCGGGACAAGCTCGATCGCCTCCCCCTTCAGCGCGACCATGCGGCCGAAGTCTCCATCGTGCACCGCCTCGACCGCGCGCACGCCGAACCGGGTGCCGAGGATCCTGTCGTACGCGGTCGGGGTTCCCCCCCGCTGGATGTAACCGAGCATCGTGACACGCGTCTGGATTCCGGTCCGCTCCTCGATCTGCCGGGCGAGGACCGAACCGATGCCGCCGAGATGGACGTGGCCGAACTCGTCCAGCTTGTGCGATTGGACGACCGGTTCGTCTTGCCCCCTCTCGAGAGCCCCCTCGGCGACGACCACGATCGAGAAGGGCTTCACCTCGTGGCGTTTCTTGAGAATGCCGCAGAGCTCGTCGATGTCGTAAGGATTCTCCGGGATGAGGATCGCGTCCGCGCCCCCCGCGAGGCCGCTCATCACGGCGATCCAGCCGGTGTGCCGGCCCATCACCTCAACGACCATGATCCGATGATGCGATTCGGCCGTCGTGTGAAGACGGTCGATCGCCTCGGTCACGATGTGCACCGCCGTGTGGAAACCGAACGTGTAGTCGGTCTCGGCGATGTCGTTGTCGATCGTCTTGGGAACGCCCACGACCTTCGCGCCGCTCCTGTAAAGCTCGTTACAGACGCGGAGCGTGTCGTCCCCGCCGATCGCGATGACCGCGTCGAGCTCCTGCCGCTTCATCGTCTCCAGGATCTTCTCCATCTGATCCGGCTTCCCGATCGGGTTCGTCCGGGACGTCCCAAGAATCGTCCCCCCGCGAGGGAGAATCCCCGAGACGCTCGCGAGCTTCAGCTCGATCGATTCGTTCTGAAGAAGACCCTTCCAACCGTTCCGTATCCCGATGACGGTGTCGCCGTACGATACGATCGCCTTGCGCGTCACTGCACGGATCACCGCGTTCAGACCGGGGCAATCGCCCCCGCCGGTGAGCATTCCGATCTTCATCTGCGCTCTTTCCTCCGTGCGCCCCTCCAGGCGCTCGCGCGTGTTTCCCTCTCCGTCGGTAGGGAGGAAAAGTAAACCAAAACGCCCGATGCGGCAACGGTTTATTTGCCCTTTGCGGACGTTCGTTCCGTTCCTCCTTGACGCTCGTCAACGGCCGGTCTACGTTGAGGTTAGATTCTCTCTTCTTCGAGTGGGAGGTCGTCATGGCGCATGTGAAGGCTCGTCCCGGCTCCGGCTTCTCCGCGGCCGCTCTCTTCCTGGCCCTCCACCTCTCTCCGAATCTCGCCGAGGCGGTCGAGCCGAAGGGAACCGTCCCCCCTCGTCTCACGACGCGGCCCGGCGCGAGCGAGCCGACCGTTTCGAGCCCGATCCGGGAGGCGGCGAATGTTTATGTGTTCGAGGACGACCGCCACCGGATCGAGTTCATGGAGGAGGGCTGGCTTCTCCGGTTCAAGCCGGACGAACGCTCCGCGGTCGCCTATTGGCTCGTGGAGGTCTACGGAGATCGAGGACCCGTCCTCTGGACGCGAGAGCGGGGTCTTCTCAGCTTCGGAACGAAGGAAGGGGCCGTGCGTTACGTGAGGACCCCGCTTCTCACGGAGGAGTACCAAGTCGACCGATACGGCATCCGCCAGGTCTGGCGCTTCTCCGACAACCCGGCGTGGGAAGGGGGCGACATCCTGATCGTGGGCGAGATGCTGACGCCGTTCGAGGTCCGCCTCATCGACGGGAAGATCCACTTCTTCGATCGCGAAGGATGGGTCGGCTCCTTCTGCGCGTTCGAGGCGCAAGGCCCCGAGGGAGACGCTCTCCCTCTCGCACCGAAACTGGAAGGGAAGAAGATCACGCTGGCGGTTCCGGGGAGTTGGCTCTATCGCCTCGGGCGCCCGCGCATGTGACCCCTCGGCGCCGCGCTTCCCCCTGTGTCAGGTACATCCGCCGGACGCATCCGCACGCGGACCTATCCGCCGTACGAGCCCTTGCCGGCCCCCTCGAGCGGACCTTCGCGCAGAATGCGGAAGAGATCGGCCGGGCCTTCCGCGAGGCAGAGGTGTTCCAGACCGCCCTCGCTCCGCACTCGTTCGGGAGTGTAGTCATCGATGAGGAGCCCGTTCGCGCGCGAAACCGCCTCCGCCGGGAGAACGCCGACCCCGCCCGCCCCCTCCCGCCGGAGCGCGCGGACGATGTCCGCCCCCGGAAGAAGCCCCGCGACCTCGACCGCCGTCCCGAGAAAGCGGTTCGTGACCGGGAGGAGCCGAATGCGAAGGGCGAGCTCCCGCTCGACCCGCCGGAGAAGGGGCGCGAGAACAGGAGCGAAGAGCGTCCCCGTCACGACCGTGAGATCATCGAGAACCGGCACCCGCCCTCTCTTCTTCCTTCTCTCGGCCTCGAAACCGTCGACGAAGCGGCGAACCATCCCGATGCCGTCCTCGATCATTCCGAACTCCTCGTACTCCTCCGCCGGCGGGATCGGAAGCTCCGCCCGGAGAAAGAACTCGTCCGCGGCGAAGACGAAGCGGCTTCCGACGCGCGCGAGAAGCATGCGCTGATGCCGGGCGATCCGCTCGACGATCGCGCGGGCGATCTCGGCGGTCACGGGACGGAGAAGCGGATGCGGGCGAGCACGCTCCGAGAGGCTGACCGGAACGACGGCGAGCCCCCGGAAGCGCGGGTGGCGCCGCGCGAGCTCCTCGATCGTCTCGTCGAGCACGGTCCCGTCGTTCACGCCGGGACAAAGCACCACCTGCCCCCAGATCTCGATCCCCTCGGCGAGAAGGCGATCCATCGTTGGGAGAAGAGGCCGCCTCGGCCGCCGGCCGAGCAGCACGGCCCGCACCTCGTCATCGACGGCGTGCACGGAAACATAGAGCGGCGAAAGGCGCTGCTCGACGATGCGCTCGATCTCCCGTTCCCTGAGCGTGGAGAGCGTGATGTAGTTGCCGTGAAGAAAGGAGAGACGATAGTCCTCGTCCTTCACAAGAAGCGACGGGCGGACGCCGGGCGGAAGCTGATCGACGAAACAGAAGATACAGTCCGAGCCGCAGACCTTCGGGCGGATCTCCGCGAGGGTGACCCCCCGCAACGGGAATTCTTCGTCGGGAAGACGGGTTCGAATCCGCTCCCCCTCTCGATCGAGAAGAAGATCGATCTCTCCGATCGCCGCGTGGAAGCGGACGTCGAGATGGTCCTCCACCTCCCTCCCGTTCACCTCGAGAAGGCGGTCCCCGACTCGGACGCCGCTCCGCGCCGCCGGCGATTCCGCGTCGAGCCGCTCTACCCGCACGCCTCGCGCCATCGACTCTCCTCCGCTCCCCCGTAGTATAGCCGGGGAGGAACCCATGCGGCCCCCTCGCGTTCTGCAACCGCCTCGGTCTCATCTGCAACGAAACCCGAGGGCCGTTTGTTCAGGAATTCAACAAGCGGCCTCCCGGAGAACCGTCGGGCCGCCCTCCCCGCGCGGCCCGAGTCGGCGGAGATCCCGAAGAAGATTGGAGTTCCGCGCGCCCGCGTGCCGTGGCTTTTCCGAGCCCGGTCCCTGGCACATGCCTTGCCATGGAACCGCCCGGACCTCAAACAACAGGCTCTGCATGCTCCATAAGGAGGGGTCGATCATGAGATCACGGAAACGGCTGGTGGCGCTCGTCCTCGTTCTCGCTCTCCTCGTTCCGTACGCGGCTCTCGCCGGGGAGAGACCCGGGGCGCAGGTAACGAACACGCGCACGGACGATTCGGGAGTCATCACCGGCCAGCAGGACATCCGCGGCCGGACCGCGATGGGCGGGCTCCTTTTCTGGTACCAGTACTTCCAGATGCTCCGTTGCTTCTCCCGCTGGGGGATCGCGTTCTAGCGGGGAGTGCGAGCCCTCTCGGGCCCGGCGCCCGAGAGACGAAGGGGAAAGGCGGTGAGACCCGTGCGTCTCACCGCCTCGACTTCTTCCCGGCCGCGCGGCTCTACCGAAGAAGCATGATCCGCCGGGTCTCGGCGGCATCGCCGCTCTTGAGACGGCAGAAGTAGAGTCCTGAAGCAACGGGCCGCCCGGATCGATCGGTCCCGTCCCACGCCGCCTGATGAACCCCCGCTTCCTGCACCCCGTCGACGAGCGAGCGGACGAGTCGGCCGCTCACGCTGAAGATATCCAACGAGACCCGCGCCTTGGCGGGAATCGTGTAGGAGAAGGTCGTGTGCGGGTTGAACGGGTTCGGACGGTTCTCCCCGAGGGCGAACACGAGCGGCGCGCCGCCCGTCTCAACCGCCTGGACCGACGTTGAAATGTCGCTCCAGACGAGGATCCGCATCTCGTCGATCGCCGCGTGGATTCGGGTCGCGCTTCCCGTGTCCTGGGCCGCGAAGCGGAACCGGACCTGATCCGGGAACGCGAAGAGGGAGTCGATCTCCACCTCGACTTCCACCCACGACTCGGTCCCCTCGTTCGTGTCCTCGACGCTCACCCAGGTTCCGCCGCCGTCGTTCGAGACATCGACCTTCCAGTAGTCGTCGCGGCCGACGAGCGGCCCCACCGCCTCGAAGTCGTTCGAATACCAGCGCGCGTACCGGACCACGACTCCTTGCTTGCCGAAGAGGTCGTAGACCGGCGAGAAGAGCGTCGTCTTTCCGTTGTTCACATTGGCCGTGTTCCCCGTGACGAAGCAGTCTTCTCCGTCGCCCGAGGTCGCGTCGTATTCGGGCCGCGTCTCGTTTCCGATCGGCTCGGCGTTGATCCAAATGCCGGCAGTCGCGTTGTCGGTCGAGTCCCCGATCGTCCAGCTCCCCAAGCTCTCGCACGGATCGTAGTGGAACACGACGTCGTAGCGATGGAGCGCGACCGGAGCGTTCGTTGGGCTCCAATCGACGTGCGAGGCGGAATCGGCCGCCTCGATGTAATACTCGACGCGCGCGTTCCGGGAGACGGCCGGGATCTCCGCTTCGTACTCATCGGGAGATCCGGTCGGCGCCATCGGGATCTCGTCGAACGAGCCCCCGGAGACCCGAACCCAAAGCTTTACCGATGAAGGATCGATGCCGGTCGAGAGTCCCTCCACCGTCGCGACGACGTTTCGCGCGAGGAGTGTGTCGGTCGTCGAGGGGAGGCCGGCGTGCGTGATCCGCACCCCCTCGCTCACGACCGGCGCCGCGAACCCTCGGCGAACCGCCGCGCTCGCGAGATCGGCGAAGTTCGGCGTGCCGTTGTCGAGGTTCCCGTCCGGATCGTCGTAGAGAAAGACCCAGGTCACCTGGTCCTGCATGTTTGCCGGGAGGCCTGCCTTCCGCGAGAAGTGCCAGAGATGCTTGAGGATCGAATCGGCAACTGCCGATCCGTAGTTCGTCACGAGGTTCGTGCGGGCCTCCCAGAAGAAGCCGCTGACGAGCTGCCCATCGTGGTGCCCCTGGCCGTTCTGATCGTCCGGGTACATCATCGAGTGGTTCGCGGTGCGGATCCCCAGGTGGCATTCACCGCTATAGAAGTTCGTTCCGAGCATCGCGTTTCGCAGCATGAGAAGCGGCAGGATGTCTGAGTTCCCCTCGCTCACCGCCCCGTCATACGAGTAGTTTCCGTAGAGCCGCTGGGTCACGCCGTGGCCGTACTCGTGATAGACAACGTCCCCGAGCCGGGCGGTGTTCGAGTAGTTCGATCCCTCCTTGCAGAAGTTCATGTGCTGGCCGTCCCACCAGGCGTTGCCCGGACAATAGCCGTCGGTGCGGTTCACACGGACGCGCATCCGGTAGTCGAGGCCGGTGAAGGACGGATCGAGCGTCTTCATGAAGTCGCGAACGATGTTCGCGTGGTGCCAGCCGTCCCTCTCGGCGATGTGCGAGTTCGCGTCGTCCCAATGGAAGGAGGCGGGAGAACCGGGCAGAACCCGGACCGTGTCCCGGGCGCTCGGGCCGTCGTAGTTCTCGACGAGGAAGCGCGGCCCGTAGAAGCGCGTCCAGATGTCCACCGAATCGGAACCGGCGTGGGCGATGAGGAACGATCCGTCCGCTCCCGACGTGGCGCTCGCCCCGCCGACGACCTGGACGCTCGCCTCTTTCACCGGGCGTGTCTCCGCAGACACGCAGGGGCTCGGATCATCGACCGTCGAGGTCAACATCCCGATCACGTCGACGAACTCGTAGAGGTTTCTCCTGCCGAAGATCTCTCCGGTGCGCGCGTCCACCCACGACTCCCAATTCCCGAGCGGCTCGACCATCTCGGTGCGGACGCGCCACGAGAGACGGTACTCGTATCGCGTCTCCCCGCGGATCGGGTAGATCCAGAGAGAAGCCTCGCGCGCGCCGTCCCTCCCCTCGACGTAGCCGAGCTCGAGCCCGGCGATCGCGACCGCTTCCTCGCGGCCGAGCGAGGGGACCGTGCTCATCTCGAGATCCGGGTGAAAATCGCTCCCCACCGCGTAGATCCTCCCCTCGCGCGTGAAGAGCACGTGCGCGCGCCCGCCGAGAACGGGGACCCCCTCATGGACTTCGGGGAAGAGCACTGCCCACCGATCCATCGCGAAGACTGCCGACGGCTCCCCGAACCGGCGCGGGTCCGCCCGAAGAAGATCCGCGTGCTCGGCGAGGAAGACCTCGGCGATCTCCGCCGCCCGCTCCTCAGTGTCGATCGCGCCGGCCGCGTACTCGATGCCGCTTCCAACGAGCTGATGGGGCGTCCCGAGAAGAGGGTCTCTCTGAACGGCCCAGGCGCCCCCGACCCGGCGCGCGAAGCGATCGAGATCCGCGTCGATCCCCTCCTCGCCGCGGACGAAGCGCCCGTAGGAGAGCGGCTCCGTCGCGGGGGCGAGGATCTCCCATTCCGCGCTCGGGCGCTCCGGCGGAAGAACGGCGAAGGCCTGGAAGGCCGAACATGCGAAGAACGAGACAAACAGCGCGGCGCGTGCAGAGCGCGACATGGCATCTCCTTCCCGGTTGTGCGTTCGGGGAGACTTCAGAGGACGCTCCTGCCGCAAGGACGGGCGTCCGCCCGCGGTGCGAATCGGGAGAACCCGCGGGTTCGCGTGCAATTATAGCAAACGGAAGGCCGCGGGGCAATTCGTTCTAGTATTCGACATACCCGAGCGCGCGGAGCCTCTCGCGGGTCGCCTCGTCGACCTCGATCGTGTCCACCCGCTCGGGAGCGTAGGTCGAGATCTCCTGGATGAGAGCAGCGAGCAGGTTGCGGTGGCGGATCGCCTCCTCGGGATGGGTGTCGAACGCGGTTCTCGTCTCGCCCGGATCGTCCTGGAGATCGAAGAAGGCGTCCCCGACGTCCGTGTTTCCTTTGGAGTTCAACGTCATCACGTACTTGAAACGCTCGGTGCGGAGGCCCCGGAGATCGTACGGGCCGTAGCGGGTGAGGATCTGCTCCAGATACGCCAGCCTCTCCGGCCCTTCGTCCTTCCGGCCGAACGCGGGAGCAAGAAGGCTCCGGCCCCGCGCGCGGGGATCGGGCGGGATCCGGAGGAACTCGAGGATCGTCGGGACAATGTCCACGCTCGAAGCGACCGGATCGACGACCCGCGAGGTCCGCTTGAGCGGGGGGAACCGGATCGGAAGCGGGAACGAAAAGACAAGCGGGACACGGATCGACTCCTCATAGAGGGTCCGGTTGTGTCCCCACTTTCCGTGCTCCCAAAACTCCTCCCCGTGGTCCGCCGTGTAGACGAACAGCGCGTTCTGGAAGAGCCTCCGTTCCTCGAGGACGCGCATGAGCTCGCGGAGCTCCGCGTCCCAATAGGCGATCGTTCCGTCGTACTGCGCGAGGAGATGAAAGAGGGTTCTCTCCTCCGGCTTATTGTTCGGCCCCTGATACCAATCGGTGATCGGCTCCCCCGGCCACTCGGGGTCGAAGAGCCGCTGGAACGGAGGAGGGGACACGTACGGGTTGTGCGGATCGACATAGAAGAGAAATCCGAAAATGGGCGGCTCGTTCCCCTCGTCGATCCACATCAAGAGGCGGTCGTTCACCATCCCGGCGGGGGTGTGCGCCCAGCCCGGATCGAACTCGTATGCGTCGAAACCCTGCGCGAACCCGTTGTACGGCCCGAGATGCGGGTTCGTCGTGTAGCCGTAGGTCTTGTACCCGTGGTCGAGCAGGTATTCCGGGAGGAGCGCGAAGCGCTCCGACAACACATGATGGTAGTTCGTCATCCCGTGCTCGCTCGGGTAGCACGAGGCGAGGATGCACGGCGTCGTGACGATCGTGTGCGATCCTTGCGACATGGCATTCCGGAAGACGACCGACTCCCTTCCCATCTCCCGGAGGAAGGGGGTCGTGTCCCGCTCGTAGCCGTAGAGTGAGAGGTGGTCCGCGCGGGTCGCGTCGGTCACGAAGAGAAAGACGTTCGGTAAACCGCGGAGGTTCAGCGGAACGAAGACGGCGAAGAAGAGGACGGGGAGGGCCGCCCCGAGCACGAGGATCACCGAACGGCGCGCGCCCCGCGCCGCGAGAAGCGCATGGAAGAGCGCGCCCCCCGCCGCCGCGAGAAGCGCCCCGCACGCGAGGAAGAAGCCGAAGTAGGGGACCCTCTGGTCTCCTGCGATCTCTCCGAACCGGAGAAGAGCGATCTCAGCGACCGCGGCGGCAAGCCCGATCGCCGCGCCGAGAAGAAGTAGCGTGAGAAGGCTCGCCCGGGGGAACTCCTCCCGCGGGTGTTCGGCCTCGCCGGGTCCGTTCAGGTTCGTCAGGGTCGGAATCTCCTCTCGCCTCCGGGGAAGCGCCGTTTTTTCCCGTGAACGATACCACACGCGCCCCCGCCGGGCGGAAGAAAAGCCCCCCCTCGCTTGGGGGACCCGGGCACCTTCATGCTCCTCTCCTCCGGGCCGATCCTTGGAAGGTCCCCTCTCCTTGTGGCCCGCTCCCTGCATGCGTTCTCGGGACGGGGAGAGGCCGGTCGGTCTCCGACCAAGACCATGCAAATGAAGGCCTTTCGGTCCCGGTACGTCGGGGGTCCCTCCCCGCTGTTCATTCCTTGCGCACGCTGACCCAAAGAAGGTCGGCTCGTCGAAAGGAAGTCGTCTCTCGTGCGTTGCCGGCGCGCTCTTCTCGCGGTCCTCCTCGCGCTTGCGCTTTCGTCGACCGGCGAAGCGGCCAGACGCCCCCCCGATGTCTACCCTCTCCTCTTCCAAACGATGCCCGGGAGGCTCGAGCCCTCCGACTTCCCGAAGCTCGCCCGGTACGACATCATCGAGCTCAACACCTACGCCACCGACACGGCGAACCGCAATCTCGATTCGCTCCGCGCCATCCGCGCTCGGAACCCCGATCTCATCGTGCTGGTCAACCTCAGCGGATCAATCACCTGCTCGAACTGGGGAAGCCGGGAGTTCCACAACCGGGACGCGTGGGCCGACGCGGTCGCGGCCCACGCCGACACGTGGCTCCTCCGCGACACGGACGGAGACCTCTACCTCATGAACGACCTAGACACGCTCTGCGAAGGAGGCCGTCTCAACTACTACAGCCTCGACATGGCGAGGGCGTTCGCCCGCTTCCTCGCCGAGGCGACTGTCCTCCGCTTCCCGAACGACATCGACGGAATCCGGATTGACGACATCGTCGACAACATTTACTACATGAACAAATGGGCGTCGAGCCGCGCCCCGGGCGTCGACTCGATCGACGTGAACCAGGACGGGATCGCGGACACGAGCGAGGAGCTCGGGATCTGGTGGAGCGCCGGCGTGGACACATTTCTCGCCACGCTCCGCGGCCTTATCGGGCCGGAGAAGGTGCTCACCGTGAACGGTTACATTCCCCTGGAAGCGTACCGCTGGGTGAACGGACGCTTTCACGAAGGGTACCCGCACGAGCACGGGGACGGCTGGTGGGTGGGGATGACCCACAGGAAGAGGGGGTTCCTCGGCGGCGACACGCTCTACTCGAACACGCCGTTTCGGCTCTCGGGGCTCCCTACGTTCAACGCTTCGGACGGGTATGATTTCGATCCGAACCATCTCTCGACGAAGGAGGCCCCGTTCCCGCACCCGGGCTTCCCCGGGTTCCTCCGCTTCACGCTCGCCTCGTGTCTCTTGGGCGAGGGATACTACGGAATGACCGGATGGGGGACTGCGGTCGACTGGAAGGGCGACCCGGTCCCCTATCTCTATCAGACCCTCTGGTGGTTCCCTGTCTACGACACGCTCCGCACCTACCTCGGTACGCCCGTGGAAAAGGCGGTCCGCGACACGGACCCGCACGGGCGCGAGCGGTGGCGGCGGACCTTCACCGGAGGGCGCACGCGCGTCTTCCCCACCTTGCGCCGCGGGATCCTCGACCTTCGGCCGATCCCCTCCTTCACCGCGGGAATACCGGCCGTGGTCCACGCCGGCACGACCGTTCCGGTTCGCGTCGGGTCCTTCGATCCGAACGGGAGCGCCGAGGCGCTCGATCTCGAGCTTCGTCTCTCGCGGGACGGCGGCCTCACGTTTCCGGAGATCATCGCCACGGGAGGAATTCGGGACTCGGTCTTCGAGTGGACCGCGGACGGCCCCGCGGAATCGTGCCTCTTCCGGCTCGCGGCGACCGACACGTCGGGGCTCACGGGGACGGCTCTCAGCGTCCCCTTCCGGATCGAGGCGCCTCCCGCGTCGGGCGGTCTCGCCGAGATCCGGCCGGACGCGTGGATCGCCCACAGCCCCTCGGTTCTCTGCACGCTCTCCGTCTGGACGCCGGACGAGGGGATCCCGGCCGCGGGTTGGGATCGAATCGCGGTTGCTCTTCCCGAGGGTGTGCACCTCCTCTCCTTCGCGGGAGCGGAGCGGAACGGCGTCCCGATCGCTGCGAGCGCACTGGAGGCTTCGGACACGCTCCGCATCGCCCTGGGGACACCGGCGGTTCCGCCGGCCCGTGTGCGCGCCCGCTTCTTCGTCAACGCGCCGGCCCCCTCGGACGGCGATTCGCTTCGCTTCGCGGTCCTCGTCGGCGGATCGGAGAGCGGCGCTCCCCTCGTCCTGCTCGTCGCGGGGGACGCGAACGGGAACCCGAACGACGCGAACGCGCTCGCGGTCACCTGCGCGTTCGGCCCTCCGGCGCGGCTCGCCGTCGAACCGGAGGAGGTCGCGCTCGCCGCGGGGGACACGGCTCGGTTCGTCCTTTCCGGATACGACGCCGCGGGGAACGCCCTCGACCTGGATCCCGTCTGGACCGCGAGCGACACGCTCGGGACGATCGACGCCTCCGGCCTCTTCCTGGCGATCCGCCCCGGCTCGCTCGAGGTCGTCGGCTCGGTCGGGGACCTGGACGTCGTCGCCCGCGTGTCGATCGTTCCCGGTCCACCCGATTCCATTCAAGTGGTTCCTGAGAGTCTGAGCGTAACCACCGATGATACAGTCGGATATATCGCGCTCGTCTGGGACCATCTTCTGAACGTGATCCAAGACGCGCCGGTCGCGTGGTTTCTCGAGGACACGCTCGGCACGATCGACGCGGCCGGGCGCCTCGTCCCGAAGCGTCCCGGGACGACGAGCGTGCGCGCGAAGTCCGGGGACGCGGTCGGCCGCTCTCTTCTTCGCGTCGAGACCGGCGCGCCCGATTCGGTCCGCGCCTCGCCGCGCCCCTCGTGGATCGCGGTCGGGGACACGGTCCGCTTCCGGGCGGAAATCCTTGACCGTTGGAAGAATGCGATCGCAATGGCTCCTGTATGGACCGTTACGGACTCGCTCGGCGTCATCGACTCCACGGGGCTCTTCCGCGCGACCGGGGTAGGGATCGGATGGGCGATCGCGCGCGCGGGGAGCGCGGCCGATTCGGTCGTTCTCGATTGCGCCCCGGCCCCGCCGATCGCTTTCCTCATCGACCCGCGCGACCCGATCGCGACGGTCGACTCCCTCCTCTCCTTCACGCTCTTCGGGATCTCGGCCTTCGCGGACACCTTCCCGATCCTCGCGGAGTGGGCGGTCCGCGGAGACGCGGGGACGATCGAGAACGGGGTCTTCGTGCCGCGGCGCGCGGGGAGCGCGGTCGTCGTCGGCTCGTGCGCGGAAGGAAGCGACTCGACGAGCATCACCATTCTTCCGGGAGCCCCCGTCCTTCTCCGCATCGAGCCGGACTCCGCCTCGGTCGCCGCCGGCGAGACGCTCCAGGTCCGCGCGGCGCTCCTCGACCGGAACGGGGATCTCGCGGAGGGGAGGCCCGCCCTCCGCGCGGAAGGACCGTGCGAAGGAGCGATCGACTCGTTCTTCGTCTGCGAGCGAGTGGGGAGCGGGTGGATCCAGGGATCGTTCGGATCGCTCCGCGACTCGATCCCGCTCCGCGTGCGGGCGGCCGAGGCGCGCTCGCTGGTCGTCGCGCCCCGCTCCGTCGCCGCTCCGGTCGGGTCGACCGTCCTCTTCACGGCCGAGGCGGCCGACGCGTACGGCAACGCGGTCGATTCCCTGGTCGTCTGGGAGAGCGCCGGCGGGATCGGCTCGATCGACGCGGCGGGGCTCTTCACGGCGCTCGCGCCGGGAAGCGGCCTCGTCGTCGCGCGCTCGGGAACCCTTGCCGACACCGCCCAGGTCGCCGTTCACGAACCGATCGGAGGTCCCGATCCCGAGGAGCCGCCCGCGTGTTCTCTCGTCGTTCGAGCCGTGGAGGAATCGTACGACGCATCCCTCTGGCCCGCCCCGATTGCGTTCCTCGGACTTCTTCTCGACGACAAGGGAAACCCGGTCGACCCGGGCGCGACGGATTCTTTCACCGTGCACCTTCGACTCCTCGAGGAAACGGCTGTCTCGTGCGACGCCTCTCACGCCTTCCCTCTCGCGGGGGATCTCCGCGACATGATTCGCGTCCCGGTCGATCGAATCGGAGGCTGCGGGCTTCTCGACGTTCGCATGGAAGGGCCCGGCGGGCTCCTCTCCGCGCCGGACACGATCCTGTTCTCGAGCCCGGACGCGAACGCCGACCTTCGCGTCGATCTCGAGGACGTCGGCGCCCTTGTCGCCGCGTGGGGGACGGCGGGCGGCTTCTCGTGCCTGGATCTCGACGGAGACGGTTTGGCAGGAGCCGGAGACCTCGCGGTCGCCGCGGGAAGCTACGACCGAGGATGCCGCGAGCCGGAGCCGCTCGGCTCGCTCGGCTCCGACGGCCCTGCATGGTACGCGCTCGGCGACGCCTCTCTTTCCTGCGCGGGGGAAACGCTTGCCGCGCGCTTCCGCCTCGACGCCGGAACTCTCGACTCGATCCGCGCGCTCGAGGTCTCCTTCCCGGCGCGCGGACAGTGGGCGCGCCCGATCGTCTGGATCCCGTCCTCCGCGTGGCGCGCGCCCCTCGTCCTCACCCTCTCCGACGGGCCGGACGGACCGCGCATCCTCATCGTCGAGACGGACGGGGCCGCGGTCCCCCGCGGCGACGGGCTTCTCGAGGCGCGCGTCTGCGGCGCGGCGACCGACGCGTTCGGAGGAGGATCGTCCTACGCGCGCATCGTGAAGGGGGACGGCGAGACGACCCCGGCGTTCGAAGCGCCGATCCGATTCCTGCTCGACCTCGAAGAAGAAGAGGACGAGGAGGAGATCGCGGACACGACGAGCGGCGCGGCCCCATCCGCCTACGCGGTTCTTCCGAACCTGCCCAACCCCTTCCGCGGGTCGACGACGATCCGCTTCGCCGTCCCGAATCCCGGAGGACCGATCCGCCTCGAGATCTTCAACGTGCAAGGGGAGCGGGTGCGCGTGCTCGAGGAGGGGACAGCAGACGCGGGAACGCACGCCCTCGAGTGGAACGGAACGTGCGCCCGCGGGCGGAGCCTTCCCCCCGGCGTCTACTTCGTGCGTCTCGAGGCGCCCCCGGCGATCGCCGTGAAGAAACTCTTGTTGCTTCCGTGACACCCGCGCGCGGGGGCGCCGGCGTTCGGGCTCCCGCTCAGTACTGGCCGAGCGTGCCGTCGCGGCGGGCGCGGCGGATCGCGAAGCGCACGGCGCCGACCCCGATGACAAGCGAGAAGAAAGTGAAGAGAACGAGGGCGAGGAGTTCTCCCCGAAGCGACGCGATCCCTTGCCCGCTGAGAAGCGCCATCCGCATCCCCTCCAGCGAATACGTGAGCGGGATGATCTTCGCGACATGCTGCAGCCACTCGGGAAGGATCGCCACGGGGAAGTAGACGCCTCCCAAGAGGCGCGAGAGAGAGGTGAAGAACCAGTTCACCGGGTTCCCCCTCTTGAGGACGAGGATGAAGGCGGCCGCCAGGAGACCCAAGCTGGAGAAGGCGATCACGGTAAGCGCGAGGAAGAGGGTCGCCGCCCCGAAGTTCGGGTTGTCGAGCTCGAGGTGAAAGAAGAACACGCCGAGAAGGAGGTAGACAAGAACCTGGAACGAAGCCCACAGGAAGCTCCAGAGCGACGAAGAGAGAAGGTACGTGGAGAAGCGGGTCGGCGTGGCGAGCACCGCCTCGAGCGTTCCGAGAACCTGCTCGTCCCGGATCCTCCCCGAAAAGGCGTTGAGCCCGGTTGAAAGGTAATTCGACACGGCGACCCCGATGAGGACGAACGAGAAGTAATCCCCTCCGTATCGCCCGAGGTACGGGTTCATCGTCGCGTCGATGAGGCGCGAGAGAAAGAAGAAGAGAGCGAGCGTGAAGCCGATCCCGAAGAGCTGAAGGAGAAAGGCGAGCCGGTAGCTCGTCGCGATCTGAAGATCCTTCTTCAAGAACGCGAGGGCTTTGTCGAGCCTCATCGTTCGCTCTCCGCGAAGCGCCGGTAAAGCTCCTCGAGCGATCCGTGCCGCACCTCGAGACGGCGGAGGGGCCCGAAGCGTTCCCGCACCGCCCGGACGAAGTCCTCGAGGACGAAGCCTTCCTCGTGGACGCGCGCGAGGCATCTTCCGCGCGCCGCGAGGTCCTCGTCCGAGACGATCTCGAGGACGCCCGGGAGGCTCCCGATCCACGCGCTCCATCCTTCCTTCGGGTCCCGCACCTCGATCTCGACCTCGCGCGGCGGGCGGAAGCGCCCGAGCACCTCTTCCGGACGCCCCTCGGCGAGAAGCTCCCCCCGATGGAGGAAGACAAGGCGGTCCGCGACCCGATGAACCGCCTCGAGATCGTGGCTCGCGAGGAGAACCGCTCTCCCCTCCTTCCGCGCGAGAACACGGATCCGATCGAGAAAGCGGGCGGACGTGTACGGATCGAGCCCGCGCGTCGGCTCGTCGAGAAGAAGAACCGGCCGCGCGCCGAGAAGGGCGCGGGCCACGCAGAGCTTCTGCCTCGTTCCGGTCGAGTAGGTCATGAAGCGCGCGTCGATCTCGTCGATGCGAAGAAGCGCGACCGCCTCATCGATCTCCGCGGCCCGGCGTTCGGGAGGGACGTTCAGAAGACGTCCGAAGAAGTCGAGGTTCTGTCGTCCGGTGAGGCGGAAGTAGAAGCTTCTCTCCTCGCTCATGCAAAGGCCGATGCGATGCCGCGTTTCGAGCGAGCGGCGCTCGACGTCGATCCCTTCGATCGTCGCGCGCCCCTCGCTCGGGAGAACGAGCGAGGCGAGGATCTTGAGCAGCGTCGTCTTCCCCGAGCCGTTCGGCCCGAGCAGGGCGAGGACCTCACCGCGCGCGAGGGAGAAGGTGACGCCCGAAAGCGCGCGAAGGCTCTCCCCTCGAAAGGGATGCCGGATCACTTCGAGGAACCCCCCTCGAATCGGATACGACTTGGAAAGCCCCTCGACGCGGACCCCGTTCACGAGCATCCTCCCTATGGTCTCCTCCGGAACACGCTGAGCGTCCGGTGCGCGAGGAGATCGAGGATCCAGACGATCGCGGCGAGAAAGCGGCGCACGCGGCTCCTCGCGGAGGGGCAGCTCGCCTCCTCGAAGAAGATCGACGCGCGGAGGGTCTCGTCCCTCCAGAGAAGCCGCGCGAGAAACGAGAGCCTGGAGCGCCGCGCAAAGCAGTACCCCCACCAGATCCGAAGACGAACCTCCCGGCCCGGCTCCAGACCGAAGAAGTCGGACCCGCGGATCCGCGAGGCGAACCGTCCGATGCGACTCGGAAACCGAATCCCCGTCCCCCCTTCTCCCCAGAAGCGATCGGCGAAGAAGAGCGCGGTTCGAACCTCCTCGCCGATCCCCCACTCCTCGCCGCGCGCGACGATTTCCTCCGCGGCGACCTCGTTCCGCACGGCGCGGAGAATTTTTTCGACATCAAGCAATCGCTTGATAGAGACGAAGAGCCCCATGCGCAGACTCGCAGAGAGGTGCGCCGCCTCGTCGACGGGAGAGAGAACGCGGATCCGGCTTCCGCGATAATCGTACGCACGGGACCCGCGGAAGAGGGAGCCCACGTCCACGTTCAGGTTCCACGGGTGCGGGAGAAGATTCCAGTGAAGCTCCACGACGTCGATTCCGAGCCCTCGCCGCACGTACACGAGGTGGAAGTGGTGCCGCCGATAGTAGGCCCGGCTGTGAATCCCCTCGAAGAGAGCATAGCCGAGATCGCAGAGCGCGCGCTCGGCCCGGTCCATGAACTCCGGCGGGACGAGGAGGTCGATGTCGCGCACTTCCCGAAGCACGCTGTTGCCGTAGAAACGCTCCCCGAACGGCAGGCCCTTGAGCACGATCACCGGGATGCCCTCCGCCTCGAACGCGGTGACGAGCCCGGCCAGTTCTTGCTCCTTAAAGAGATTGCGCGCGGCGGTCTTCTCCCCCTCCTCCTCGATGCTGCGGACGAGCGTCCCCGGGAAGAGGTCTCGGAGCGCCTCCTCCGAGGAGAGACGCAGGGCGACGACCGGAACGACGCGCGAGCGGAAGACGATCCTCTCGAGCGAGTCCCAGTCGAACCAGCCTCCTTGCGTCCGCACAGCCAGATCGGCGACCGCGACCGGCGGATCGCGCAGCACCTCCCGGAGGAACTCGCCCTCTCGCGGGAGCCGGAACGACATGTGCGCTACCTCCGAGCGCCCTCATCCTCGCGCGGGAGCGTGAAGATCAGGGCGTAGTCTCTCCAGGTTTCCTCCGTCTCGAGAAACGGCCTCCCCTCGCGGGCGAGCCACGCATGCCCCTCGAGGCTTCCGCCGCGCTCCCTTACCCCGAAGCAGATCGCGGTCTCGATCCCGCTCTCGCGGAGAAGATGGGCGAGAAGGAGGGATCGGCGCAAGCACGTTCTCCGGACCGGGAACAAGGGGGAGCGGAGGATCCGCTCGGTGAACGCGTGCGCGATCGCGGCTCTCTCGAGCTCCGCTTCCGCTCCGGGCGCGGCTCCTCGCGGCGGGAAGAGCGTCTCCACGCGATCGAGGGGCAGACGGACAAAGAGCAGGACCGCCTTTCCGAAACAGCGCGCGAGGAAGACGAGGTTGCGCGGCGCGGCGAGAACGCGCCACGGGAGCGGATACGAAAGGATCCGCCGTTCGAGCACCACGACGTCCGCGCTCCGCTCGGCGTTCGGAGACCCCGCCGACGAGGAGGAGAAATCGACCGAGAAACTGCGGGGCATCATCCTACTCGATCGCCGCGCCGGAGAGCTCGGCGATCCGCGCGGGCAGCTCCGCGACATCCCTCCCAAAGAGAAGATGGTACGCCGCCGCCTGTCGAACAAGGTCCGCGAGGAGATCGATGTGCGCCTCGATCTCTTCGCGGCCCGCGGGGAGCACCGACTGGGGGAGAAGCCGCGCCATCGCCTCGCCCCCGGAAAGGCGCTCGAACCGGCTCCGCTCCCGATCGACGATCGTGGGGAAGAGTAGGAGAGCCGGGCGCACCTCGGCGATCCGCCCGGGCGGAGGGAGCGCCTCCTCCGGGAAGAGAAGCTTGCGCCCCTTTCGCACCCACCGGTCCCTGAGCTCCGGAAAGAACCGCGAGGTCCCCTCCCCCACCTTGAGCGGCTCGGGAAACGGCCGAAGGACGATCGAACCCTCGCGTCGGAGGGCGAAGAGCATGTCGTCCGCCACGAAGGGACACCCGCTCGCGACCGCGGCGAGCGTGGCCGAGGACTTGCCGGCGCCGCTCGGACCGCAGACGACCACCCCTTGCCCTCCCGCCACGAAACAGGACCCGTGAAGCGGATAGCGTCCGCGATGCCGCATCCACACGATGAGCGGGAGAAAGAAGAGACGATGGCCGATCACCCACGGATCGCCGGCGTGGTCCGGATGGACGAAGACGGCGACGCGCCCTCGCTCGAGATCGAGCCGCGCCGCCGACCTATCGCCGACGACGAGCCACCGTTCGCCTTCCGACCTACAGAAGACGAAGTCCCCCTCCGCAGAAACCGCCTCGCTCCGCCCGCGCGCCTGATCGGGGAAGGGGTCGGTGTCGGACCGCGCGCGGAAGGTGTAGACGAGATCCGCTTCGTCCGCGAAGGGCGAGCACGCGAGGAGAGGGGCCGCCTCGAGGATCCCCTCTCGGATCGACGCCTCTCCGCATTCCACGAGGATCCGCTCGCCGATGAGATCCAGGTGGAGGCGTTCCATCCGCTCGACCTCCGCTAGACGGGAACGATGGCGGCGAGCTTCTCGTCGAGAAGACGCTTGGCCAGCTCGAGGCAGTCCGCGAGGGCGGTCGTCTCGTCCACATCGAACTCCTCGACCATTCGTTGCGCGATCTCCAGAAGGGTGCGGGCGCCGTCGAGCTGTCCCCAGATGTACTGACCGGAGCTGTTCAAGCTGAAGTAGTGTCCGCTCTCCATGTCCACGAGGATTCCCTTGCGGTCGATCGAACGCCAAGGGACGCTCGGAGAGCGTTTCAGCACGGAATCCGGACCCAGCGCCACTTCGGTCTCCTCTCTCGGTGCGCCGCCGATCCGGCGCGGACCCTCGCGAGAGCCTCTCCTCCGCGCCCCCGGGGCGGCGCTGCTCTCTGCGCGCCCCACTCTATTCGTTCAGGGAGGAAGCGTCAACCTCCGCGCGGTCGCCGCGGAGGCGCTCGTACCAGAAGAACGCGGCGACCACGAGCGCGTGCGTGATCTCCCCCTCGCGGAGCATCCGCCCGACTTCCGGTTCGTCCGCTTCGAAGACGTCGATCTCCTCGCCCGGTTCGAGTGCCTGCGCCCCGTCGGGAATGGCTCCGCGCGCGAGGAACGTGTGGCAGCGGTTCGTCTGAAACGCCGGGTTCGGCTCCACGGTACCGATGTGAGTGAAGCGCGCCGCCCGGTAGCCGGTCTCCTCGCGGAGCTCGCGCCGCGCCGCCGCCTCGGCGTCCTCGTCCCCCCGGTCGATCCCGCCGCCCGGAATCTCGATCGTGTAGCGGTCCGTCCCTGCGCGATACTGCCGGATGAGAACGATCTTCCCCTCGGGCGTGATCGGGATCACGTTCACCCAATCGTTCGTCTCGAGGATCGTCCAGTCCCGCTCGGATCCGGTCTCCGGGGAGACGGAGCGGTCGACGCGAACGGAAAAGATCGGATAGCGCCCCCGCTCCTCCGACGAAACGATCCTCCACTTGCGTCTCACGAACCTCCCTCCTCGAGGCGATCGAAGTATAGGGGGAAATGGGGACGGACACCATTCGGGAAGGTGCGTCTGTCACGATTCCCGCCCTGGCGCGAGGCGGCGGGAGTTGGTATCGTGTCCTCGATGAAGATCGCGATGTACCTCTTCCACACGTTCCGGAACGATCATCGCGTTCTCAAGGAGGCGAGGAGCCTCCTCTCCGCGGGGCACGAGGTCGTTCTCATCGCCCTCCGCGAGGGAGACGAGCTTCCCCGGGAGCGCGTCGAGGATGGGATTCGCGTTCTCCGTCTCCGGATCCCGGCGCGGCGTTTCCGGAAGGGGCGTTACGCCGAGTACTTCGTCCGGGCGGCGCTCGCCGGCCTCTCCGCGCGCGCCGACGCTCATCATTGCCACGACCTCGACACGCTCGTTCCGGCCGCGCTCGCCTCATGCTTTTGCCATAAACCATTGATCTATGATTCGCACGAGCTCTTCACCGAGACCCACTTCCTCGTTGGACGCGAGAAGGAAAGGCGGATCTGGGCGTTTCTCGAGAAGAGGTTCATCCGGTTCGCGGCGCGCGTCCTCACCGTCTCCGATCCGATCGCCGACGATCTCGCGGCCCGCTACGGAATCGAGCGGCCGCTCGTCGTGCGGAATTGCCCCGAGTACCGGACGCCCCCCCCTCCCCGCCCGTTTTTCGAGGACGCGGGCGGCGAGCCGGTTCTCCTCTGCCAGGGCTATCTGCAGAAGGGGCGAGGACTCGAGACGCTCGTCGGCGCGATGCGGCACGTCCCCCGAGGGCGGCTCGTCCTTCTCGGCGACGGCGAGATGAAGGAGGAGCTCGCGCGCCTCGTCGCGCTTCTTCATCTCGAGGAGAAGGTGACGCTCCTGCCGGCGGTGCCGATCGAGGAGCTTCCCTCCCGAACCGCCTCGGCGACCCTCGGCTTCGTTCTGTACTCGACCGCCTCGCTCAACTTCCGCTACGCCCTTCCGAACAAGTTCTTCGAGTACGTGATGGCGGGGGTTCCGGTCGTCTCCTCGAGGATTCCGGAGATCGCCCGGCTGATCGAGGAGCACGGGGTCGGGCGGATCGTAGATCCGGTGAGCCCCGAGACGGTGGCGCGGGAGGTCAACCGTCTCCTGGAGGATCCGGACGCGATCGCGCGGATGAGGGAGAACTGCCTCCGGGCGGCCCGCGTCCTTCACTGGGGCGTCGAGGAGAAGAAGCTTCTCTCCCTCTACGAGGAGATCGCCTCTCGGAACCGGAAGTAGCAGGCCGGCGCCCATGCGGATGGCGCGGAGGGAGGAGACGGCGCGGTCGGAGTGGAAACGCGACGGGGATCGGAAGAGGAGCCGGCCACGCTCGCTTCTTCGCGCGCCTGAAGGGAAGAAGGACGCGCGAGTCTGCCTTGGAACCGCTCGTTCGCGCCCGAACGGGGGGCGCGTTCAACGTCAATCCGTCAGAAGTGTGCTCCTTGCGGGGCCGCGGGGCGAGGAGGTGAACCGGCCAGTTCCCGAGCGCGCCCGGCCTTACCGACCCGGCGCCCTTTCGTGGGCCCGGCGCGCTCGGGGTGTCTCTTCCGGCACCCTCTTGCCCCGCGCCCCGGCCGAGAAGACACCGAACGTGTTTCCGTCGGGTTGAGGTTGGCGGCGACTTCCGCCGAGGGGACCGTTCTCGCGCCGTTCCCGCGCGCTCGTCGGACGATCCCCTCGGGCTCCCGCTACATCTTTCGGAAGAGACCGACCACCACGCCGAGGATTCGGAACTCGCCGGCGCTCGGATCAACAGCAATCGGATCCATCGACCGGTTCTCGGGCCGGAGCTCGATCCGGTCCCCCTGGCGGAAGAAGCGCTTCACGGTCGCCTCGTCCCCGAGGAGCGCGACCACGATCTCCCCGTTCCTCGCCTCGGCGGCCGGCCGCACGAGGACGAGGTCGCCGTCCGCGATGTGCGCCTCGATCATGCTCTCGCCGCGCACGCGGAGAAGGAACTCGTCCTTTCCCTTGAGGAACGACGGGTCGATCATGAGGCGCTCCTCCACGTTCTCCTCCGCGAGAAGGGGAAGCCCCGCGGCGATCCGGCCGAGAAGCGGAACGCCCGCGCTCTTCTCGTCCGAGCCGGTCAGGAGAAGCTCGAGAGCCCTCGACTTGCCGAGAACGCGCCGGATGCACCCCTTCCGCTCGAGAGCGGTCAGATGGTCGACAACCCCCTTCGTGGATCGAATACCGAACCGAAAACCGATCTCACGGATGGTCGGCGGATAGCCCGTCTCGCGGGCGTGCTCGGCCAGAAAGTCCAGGATCTCCTGCTGTCTCCCGGTCAGCTTCTTCATGTCTTCCCCCGGTTCCTCGGGGAGGAGCGTGCGCTCTTCCCCTTCGTTCGGGACGGTTCTCCCCCCGCGAGGAACGAGAACGCCGTCTGGTCCCCCGCCCGCCTTCTTCTCGTGCGGCGCGCCTTCGGGCGTCCATCGGCTCTTCCCGCGAACTTCTCCGAATCGGGCCTCCGCGCTCCCTCTCGCTCGACGACCGACGGCTCGGCCGCCGGGGCGGGCACCTCGCCCGCGCACCGGAATGCGCGCGCTGCCTCTTCCAACACCGCGCGGGGAAGGCGGAGATCCGCGAGACGCCGGAGAAGGTCCGCGTCCCCCTTGAACGACCCTCCCCTCTTCCTTTCCGCGACGATCCGCTCCCCGTATCCGCGGGCGACGCCCGAAAGAGCGGCAAGCCCGACCCGGATCCCCTCCCCCTCGACGCAGAACTCGAACGCGCTCCTCTCTTGATCGAGTGGAAGAAACGCGATCCCCTCCCTCTCGAAGCCGGCGCGAAGCGCGCCCATTCTCTTTCGGTTGTCGATCGCATCGTTCAGCGCCGCCGCGGCGAACCGGAGCCGGTCGATGCTCTTTCGGCCCGCCGCGAGAAGAACCCGGCGCGCGAGGGGGAGAGCGGCGCCCCGGCTGGGAGCGTGCGGGGCGACCGCGAGGAGAAGAGAGAAGACCTTCCCCGCGACCTCGGGCGCCACACCGCGGTCCGCCGACCGTCGCACGAAGAGCGAGCGGTCGCGCGCGAGCCGCGGTCCTCTCCTCGAGCGGAGATCCCGAAGGAGCGCGTGTGCGCTCGCCCGCGCGCATCCGGTCAGGTTCCGGATGATCGCCGCGATCTGCTCCTGATAGAACGGAACGCCGGCGGTTTCGCGAAGGATCGGCGCGAGCCTCGGGAGCGAGACGGTCGGCGGCCCGGTTCCCGCGCGGATCTCGGCGATCCGAAGAACGAGATCGCGCCGAGGGCCCGGCCCGATGCCCGCCGCGAGGAGGAGGGCAAGATCCTCCTCCGTCCGCGGGGCGATCGCGGCCACGAGATCCCTCGCGAGCGCGGCCCCTCTCTCGAGGATGCCGGTCCACTCGCCGCGCCGAATCCCTTCGAGAGGATCCCCTTCCCCTTCGATCGAAGAGGTCGCGCGGAGAACGCCAAGAAGAGGCGACTCCGCCAGATCGAACCGGAGGGGTCCCCCGCGCGCGGCGGGATCCGCCCAGATCTCCCCGGTCTCCTCGGTCCAGAGAAGCGCGCGCGGGTCGCGATCGTAGCCGGCGACCGCTCCCGTGAGGACAGCCTCCCCCTCGGCTCTCGAGAGAGGATCCGGACTGCGGGTCCCCCGGTCGCGTGGGCCGGAGGGGTTCGCGGTGGGTGGGTGTGGATCAGGTCCGGATCCCTCTCTCGAGCGCCGAGAAACCGCGCCGATCGCGCGCTCGATCACGGCCGGGTCGAGTGGGCGCGGCACAAAGGGCGGGATCAAGAAACCGGGGAACCGCTCCCCGAGAAGCCGGCGGACGAGGGCGATCCCCTCGCGATCCCCTTCGATCACGAGAGAGCACGCGCTTCCTTCTCTGCTCGGGAGGGCGCTTCCCATCTCATCCGGCTCGTCGGTCTGCAAGCCGGTCAGCCAACCGACCGCGCTTCCGGAGAGAAACCGTGTGTGGACAAGAAGGTCGGGCCGCGCCCGCCGCACGGCACGGAAGACCCGCGCGAGCGGGAGAACTGCCGCCCGGAGGCGTCCCTCCAGCGCCCAGAACTCTTCGAAGAAGCGCGTCTCGATCTCCTTCCGCTTCCCATGCGAGGCGCCCGCGTAGCGCCGCTCGATCTCGACGAGAACCATTCGGAGGAGCTCGTCCGTCTCCACCGGTCGGGGTGTCCATCCGGCCGCGGGCGGGAAGGCCGCCGTCCGCTCCGCGACCTCTCGCGCGGCGCGGAGCGGCTCAGGGTCCCCGTCGTAGCGCGCCGCCATCTCCTCCGCCGGGCGAAGGGAGACCTCCGCCTCCGCCAGGAACGCGTCCGGCGGGCCCTCCACGCGCGCCGGCCCGGCCGCCGCTCGGAGCCGCGCGAGAAGGGAATCCTCGCCGGTTCGGAACACCAGGACCGGATCCGCGGCCACCCGGCGAAGGCGGTAGCGGTCCGCGATCTCGCGGAGAAAAGGCTCGACGAGCCCCTCCCGAGGGGCTCCTGTTCTCGAGGTTTCGAGGAAAAGTCGGGACGGGCCGAAGAGATCGACGAGGCGCCGAACGGCGCGGTGCGCGTCCCCCGCCCGGCCGCGGGCGAACGCCCCGGAGACAGGTCCCGCGAGTCCCCCAGTGAGCGCGAGAAGACCCGCCGCGCACGCCTCGACCTCCCGGAGCTCAGCCACCCCCTGAAGGCAAGCCGGCCTCTCCGGCCGCGCGATCTTCTCGAGAAGGAGATCGAGGTTCCGTCTTCCTTCCTCCGTCTCGGGGAAGAAGGTGAGAACGTAGGAGGACGGCGCCGAATCGCCCCCGGGCCTGGGGAAGCGGATCACGACCTCCGCTCCGGCCGCGAGAAGAACCCCGTTCTCCCGAAACCCGCCCGCCGCGGCGGCCGCCCCGAAGAGGACGCCCCGATCCGCGATGCCGGCCGCGCCGAAGCCGGCCGCGCGGAGGCGCGCCGCCAAGGCCTCCGGCTCGATCGCGGAGAGAAGCGGCGAGAACCGGGTTTGGATCTTGAGAGGGACCGCCTCCATCACTCCCCCCTGCGCCCGAACCCCGGGCGACCTGAACAAAAGCTACTAGACATTTGTGGGCCTGTCAAGCCTTTTTCGCAAGGGAGCGGTTAGGCGCGCCGGCGAGCCGGGGCCCTCGGAGGAATCGGGATCGAGCGGGCGCGGAAGCACGCGGACCGGGAACGAGCGCGCGGACCGGGCGGGAAGAAGGAGCCCGAGCCGCGTTCGAGACAAGTCCTCCGAGCTACCCGTTGGTTCGGGCGGCGCGGTTTCGATAGAGGGCCTTGTCCGCGACCGCCGCCATCTTCTCCACGTCGAACGGGACGCCGAGGAAATCGCGGATCCGGGTCGCCTGGCCCCGCGGATCCTCGAGGATGCCGGTGTAGTCGACGTAGAGAACCTCGAAATGCGGCTGCTTCTCGAGGAGCGCGTAGACTTGCTTGAGATGCTCCTCGTAGATCTTCTTCATCTGGTCGTCGGGGGTTTCGTTCTTCTCGCCCCGGTGATCGAGCATCTTGTTCTGCGAGGCGAGGACCTCGTCCAGATGGCGCCGCATGAAGACGACTTTGTAGCGGTTCGTGTCGGGAAGATCCTTGAGGAGAAAAGAAATCACCTTGAGGGCCTTCCCGCGCGCGTCCCGCACCCAGGTCTTGTCGGTCATCTTGTGCAGATCCTTCACGCGCTCGTCCTCGAAGTACCCCTTCGGGTTGTCTTCGTCCGCGGTGCGGATGCCGTCCACGACCTGGGGCATGCCGCCTGCATCGAGCATCTTCATCGCAAGCGACGTGCCGGAGCGCGGGAGCCCCGACACGATCACGATCGGCTTTCCGTACTTGAGGTCGTCCACGATCTTCCGCACGAACGAGGCCATTGGGATGACTCCTTCACTCCCCGGGCGTTCTCCGATCCGCGCGGCGGCCCGCCCGAGCGTCCTCGATCGACGGCCGGCCGCGCCCCCTCCCTCTCCCCGAGCGGGTAGCGTATCACCACCCATCCGGGAAGCCAAGCGTCCGCGACGGCGCGCTCGGTTCGGCGCGGCCAGGGAAAACGATGGTCCCCCGCGGAAAATCGTGCTATACGAGGGGCGGGTTTCGGATTTCCGGAGCGCCCGGCGGGGATCGCCGCCCGGCGCGCGGCGCAAGGAGACACGCATGCACGACCCAAAGACGCTCGCCCTCCGCGGGGCGGTTCTCTCACGGAAAGAAGCGCTCCTCCACCGAGCGGCTCTCGCGATCGGGGCTTCCCTCCTCGTGGCGGCCTCGGCGCAGATCGCCTTCCGCGTCCCCTTTAGCCCGGTCCCCGTGACCGCGCAGACGCTCGCCGTCCTCCTCGTCGGGGCCCTTCTCGGGAGCCGGCTCGGGACGGCCGCGATCCTTCTCTATTTGATGGAAGGAGCGGCGGGACTCCCCTTCTTCGCGCAAGGCGCGGGAGGCGTCGCCTTTCTCGCCGGTCCGACCGGCGGTTACCTCTTCGCGTTCGTGCCCGCGGCGTTCCTGGTCGGTGCGCTCGCCGAGCGGGGTTGGGACCGGCGGCCCCTCGCCGCCGCGGCTGCGATGGCGCTCGGGAGCGCCGTGATCCTCCTCGGAGGGGCGTCGTTCCTCGCGCGCCTCATCGGACCTGAGAGAGCGATCGACGCGGGGATCCTCCCGTTCCTTCCGGGAGATCTCTTGAAGACCGCCCTCGCGGCTCTCGCGGTTTCCGCCGCCCGGCGCGGGTCCGCGCGCGCGAGGAAGTAGTCCGCCCGCACGCGCGGTGCGCGAAGAGAACGAAGGGAACACGGACGGGAGATCCCTCCCTCCCGCCGAATCGGATGGGACCTGTCGGCCCGCGCGGCCGGGGAGGATTCATTCATGGTCTTCTTGTTCATGGCTCAAGCGAGAGGCCCTCTTCTCGCGGCGCTCGCTCTTCTCGCCCTCTTCGCACCCGCCCTCGCCGCGATCGACCCGGCGGGAGGCTTCGGAGGGGGGCCGATCGCGGGAACCGTGACGATCACCGTGATCGACGAGATGACCGGAAACCCGGTTCCCGGCGCCTACTGCCAGGTTGGGCCGAGCCCGGGCCTCCCCTTCGCGGGGAACGGAGCCCGCACGAACGCCTCGGGGGTCGCCGTCTTCTCCCATCCCGCCCTCGCCGGAGCGCAGACGGTCACCGCCGGCAAGGAAGGCTACGCCTGCTTCACGGTCTTCGGGATCGACGCCCGGGAGATGGTCCTCCCGATCCGCGAACAGGGGGCCGCGATCGAGCGCCCGATCTACCAGGGAGACATTTCAGGGTTCAACATCGTCTGGAACGACGGGATCGTCGATCTCGCCCTCGTTTGGAGGACCTTCTTCGTTCGCGAGCTCGTCTCGTTCGCCTCCGACCTTCTCGGAGGGGACTTCGAGCGCTTCGCGCCGACGGTCGGCGAGAACTTCCCGCTCGTCGGGCTGCAGCCGGTCCCAGGCTCCGTCTACATGCCCTGGCAAATCGAGCTCGGCCTCATCCCCTTGAGCCGTAAACCTTACTTCATCTATGTAGAGGACCAGACGGTCACGGACATCGGCGCGGTCTACGCGAAGATGCCGCTCATGACCCTCCTCGACGAGCTCGGGTCGGACCGGCCGGACCTTCTCGCGCTCCTCGCCGCGTTCGATGTCCAGAAGTACGCAATCGAGCAGGGGATATTCGTAAACGGTTCGGGAACGAAGAACCTCAGCCTCACGATCGGCGAGGGGGCGTCGCTCCGGATCCGCGTGGAGAACACCGCCCCGGACATGGACGTTCTCTGCGTGGCGATCGCCGACCTCGACCGGCTCTCGGGATATGGACGCCTCATGCCGTGCGGGTTCGCGGGAACGCCGGGCGGGACGCCCGCGGTGCTCGGTCTCTCGACCCTCGGATCGGGCGCGCCGGGGAACCCGAACTACCTCGCCGGGGCGCTTCAGACCGATACGCTCGAGGGGCTCGCGAGCACGGCGGTCTTCGATCGTCGGGGGCTCGTCGCGGGGGACACTGCCCAGGCGACCGGATATCTCGAGGTCCCGACGCCGCTCCTCGCCGGGGATCGGTTCACGTGGACCTCCGTCGCGAACGCGCCGGCCGGGCTCTTCCCGACCGTGCACCGCGCCGCCCTCACGCTCGTCACGACCGTTCCGGACACGGCGGAGTGGGCCGAAGAGGGGGACACGCTCGACATCCCGACCCCGCTCTGGACGTTCCTCCTCGGCGCGGGGGACACGTCGTTCGCGCTCCCCTGTCTCGGGACCGAGCTTCCCTCCCCCATCATCGATCCGGCCGCGACCCCGGATCTGGACCGCTTGGATTGGAGCGTGACCGGGATCCGCCTCGGCCTCGCCCCCGGCTTCGATTACGACGAATGGAACCTCGTCGATCTCGGGCTCTCCGGCACGCACCTCGCCTCGAACACGGAGAAGTTCGTCGCCCCTCCGGAATCGCCGCTCGTCTCGGTCGCCGAGGAGGGGGGACGGCGGGGCGCGAACGCGCTCGGGTTTCCGAACCCGAACCCCTTCCGATCGCGGACGACGATCCGCTTCGATCACGCCTCCGCGGGGGAGCGCGCGCGCCTCGATGTCTTCGATCTCGCGGGGAGAAGAGTGCGCACGCTCTTCGATGGAACCGGCGGCGGCGAGCAACAGGCGATGTGGGACGGAACCGATGACCGCGGACGCGACCTCCCGCCGGGCCTCTACCTCCTCAGGCTCCGGACGGAGGAGGGAGCCCACACGAGGAAGGTGCTGAAGACGCGTTAGGTTCGCTTGAAGAGCAAAGAGAAGCCGTCCCGGGGGACGATCAGGCGGGCGGGGTCTTCGCGCGGATCTCCGGCGGCGCGACGGCGCCGGCGGAGAAGAGCGCGCGGATGGCCGCGTCGACGCCGAGATCGAGGTAGATGAGGTCCCTCACCGGAACGATCAGGATCCACCCGGTCGTCGGGATCGGCGTGGAGGGGACCATCACGTGCGCGACCCTCTCCTCCCCTCCCGCCGTGCGGAGCGTCGTGTAGGCGGTGACGAACGCGTACGCGTACGCGCCCCTCCGCGGGTACTCGACGAGCACGACCTCCTTGAACGGCTGCTTCTCCCGCGGCGTCGCGAGCGCGTGGACGATCTCCCGCGCCGCGCTATAGATGCTCCGGACGAGCGGAACGCTCCCGAAGACCCTCTCGCCCACCGCGATTAGCCATCGCCCGAGGAAGTTCGTCGCGAGAAGCCCCACTAGGAAGATGAGAAGGATCGTCGCGGCGAGACCGAGCCCGGGGATCTGCCTGTGGAGGACGCGGCCGATCCACGGCCCGAGCACGTTGTCCACCGAATGAAAGAGGAGACGGAGCGCGAGAACCGTGGCGATGACCGGGACGATGACGAGGATCCCGGCCAGGAAGAGCGAGCGAAGCTTACGAAGAAAAGAACCCATCACCCCTCGCGGGTTCTCCGGGGAAGCGCGCCGGAGCCCGGGGCGATCTTAGCACTGATGAGCGAGGGCACGTACCGGTTTCCGGACCCACGCGGGATCGGCATTTCTCCTTCCAGATTCCGACCGTGAAGAAACGGCCGCCCTTGACAACGGTCGTTCCCTGTCAGCGGATCCTCTTGATGGTGCGGGCGACGACATCCCCGCCGATCGTGAGCCGCGCGAAGTAGACCCCGGAGGGAGCGCTCTCCCCCGAGTCTTCGACCCCATCCCACGAGACCGAGTGCTCGCCGGCGCGAACCCTCTCGTCGAGGAGCACGGCGACGAGCCGCCCGCAGACGTCGTGGATCGTGAGCCGCACCTCTGCGGGCGCGGGCGCCAGGAACGCCAGCTCCGTTTCCCGGAGGAAGGGATCGGGACCGCACCTCCAGAACCGCGGACCTCCCTGAAACGCGGCCTCCCCCGCCGAAATTCCGACCGGCGCCTCGCAGCCGAGCGGCAGGGCCCCCACCCGCCCGCAGCCGTCGTTGTTCTCCGGGAGGCAAGGAGAGTCGGAGCGGAGCGAGAAGTCGTTCTCGCCCATCGCGCAGAAGAGAGGATCTTCGGAAAAATTGCAGTCGACGCCGAGGAGGCCCGCGATCGGCCCCACCCAGTCGCCCCCCGCGTTGCCGAAGATGTCGCACCGCGTGATCGCGACATCCGCGCCGAAGACCGCGAGCCCGTTCCCGCGCGCGCCGAACGCCAGGAGCGACGCCTCGACCTCGATGTCCGCCTCGTCGGAAGCCAGGATCCCAGCCCCGTACCATGCGCGGTTCTGCGCGAAGGTGCAGCTCTCGACCCGTCCGACCGAGCGGCTGAAGAACACCCCTGCCCCGTAGCCCCCCACCGCCTCCAACGGGTAGTCGTTTCCGTAGAAGACGCACTCCTCGAAGCGCGCGCCGCTTCCCGCGTCACACAGGAAGCAGTAGGCCCCTCCCCCATCGGTCGCGAGGTTGTTCCGGAACGTGCAGCCTCGAAAGACCCCCTCGCCCCCCCAGAGGAAAGCCCCTCCTCCCGCCTCGGCCTCGTTCCCTTCCAGCACGCACCTCTCCACGGAGAAGAGGCCGCCGGGCGCGAGGCGCTTCACCGCGAGCGCCCCGCCGTAGCCCGGGAGGAGATCCTCCGGCAGGTCGCCGGGATCGCCGCCGCGCATCGTGATCCCCTCGATGCAGATCCTTGAACCAGGAAAGGTATAGATGAGAAAGGCGCGGCCGTTCCCCTCGACGTCGATCGCGCACCTCTCCGCATCGCCGCTCGCCGAGAAGAGGGTGATCTCGCCTCCGAGGATCAGGTTCCGGTTGCCGGCTCCCGCGAACACGCCGTCCGCGAGGCGGATGCTGTCGCCGGGCCCGGCCGCGGCGAGCGCGTGCTCGAGATCCGGGTACGAGCCCGAGCCGTCCGGAGCGACATCGAGAACGAAAGCGCCCCCCCGAGGAACCCCTGCGAAGAGGAGAAGAAAGAGGACGACGAAGACGACCATACGGAACCCTCCTGGGCGCGGCGCCCGCGATCGGCCGGGCCATGCATCCACGCGCACGAGCAGGCCTCCTCGTGATTCTACCCGATGCGCTTCCTCTTCTAACGAACGAGCGTCAGGCGCCTCGTCTCGACCTCGCTCCCCGAGAGAAGCCGAAGGAAGTAGACTCCGGGGGCGACGCGCGCCCCCGCGTCGTTCGTTCCGTCCCACTCGACCGCGCCCGACGGCGCGCCGATCGGGAACGAGCGGACGAGCCTCCCCGCGACGTCGTAGACCCGAAGCGCGCCCGGCGCGCCCGCGGGCCTCGCGTAGAGGATCGTCACGCTCCCGCGCGCCGGGTTCGGCAGGACGTCGAAGCGCCGCGCGAGGGGGGACGGATCGGCCGCTTCCTCCACGCCGGTCCGCACGAGCGCGTACGCCCTCGCCTCCTCCTCGCTCGTGAAGACGAGACGCCCGAGGCATCCCGGACCGAACGCTCCGATGCTCCCCTCCGGCAGCAAGGCGAAACACGGCGACCGGAGATCGATCCGGTGGTTCCCGGCGGACGCGGGCGCGTCGCCGCATGCGACCGGCGAGCAGAACATCGGGTCGACCGAGAGGCTCCCCGCCCCCCACATGTATGTTCCCAAACCATCGATCTCTGAAGTATCGATGTCCGAAAGAACGAACGTGGCCGAGGCGCCGTCGTCGAGGAAGATCTCCGCCCCGTCCGTGTCGCCGCAGTTCCCCCAAACGATCGTCCGTTCGACGTCGAGGCTCCCCCCGCCGAAGTAGATCCCGCCCCCGCGCGCCGCGCGATTCCCGGCGAACGTGCACTTCCGGAACGCCGGCGCGGAGGCCGCGTCGGACGAGAGGCCGCCCCCGGTCGTCCCCGCACGGTTCCCGGTGAAGGCGCAGTTCTCGAAGAGGGGCGTCGATCCGTTCACGCAGAGGACCGCGCCGCCGCTCGGGGCGAGCCCGTTCACGAAGCGAAGCCCGCGGACGACCGTTCCCGGCCCGGCGCCGCTCACGAGGAGCGCGCGTCCGAGAGCGCCCGCGTCGATCGTCGCGCACGGTTCTCCCCCGCTGTTCTCGCCTCGAAGGACCACGCCCGGCTTCATCGCGATCCCGTTTTCGTGATAGACGCCGCACGCGACGAGGACCGTGTCCCCCGGCGCCGCAAGGTCGAGACCGCTCTGGATCGTCGCCGCGTCCCCCGGAACGCGCCACGCGCGCGGAGGCGAGGCGACGCGCACCGTGACGAGCGCGCTGTCCGACCCGCCCCGGCAATCGCTCGCGACGTAACGGAACGACTCGACGCCGGAGAAGCCGGCCGGCGGAACGTACGTCACCGTCGTGTCCCCCGGATCGATCGCGACGAAGCCCGCGAGCCCGCCGACGGAAAGAGAAAGGATGCGAAGCGGATCGAGATCCGGATCCTCGTCGTTCGAGAGGACCGAAAGAACGATCGGCTGGTCTACCCCGGTGCTCTCCGCGTCATCCGCGGCGAGCGGCGGCAGGTTCACCCCCGCGTCCTCGATCGTGACGAGGGAGAGGGTCCCCCCCTCTTCGACCGGATCGAGATAGAGCCCCCCGGGGAGGTTCAGACCGCCCGCACAATCGAACGCGCGCCCCGCCCCGGGGCCGGACCCGGCGATCACCTGGAACGCATCGCCGAGCGCAGGCTCGAACCCGTTCGCGAGGGAGACGTGGAGCGCGCCCGCGAAGGCGACCTCTCCCGTCACAAGAAGCCGGCTGAACGCGCCCGGCTCGGTCCCGCCGATCACGACATCCACCTCGCTCTCCGCGCTGAGGGGAAGATCGCCGAGAAACGCGAGATCGCCTGCCGGAAGCCCCGGCTTCAAAATCCCCTCGGAGAGGAAGACCCCGCCGCGGCCGTTGTCGAACACGCCGATCCCGCCGAGCACGCCGTTCTCTCGGTTCTCGAACGCGCCGCCGTTCGCGACGAGCGCCCCCGCGCGAAGCTCGATCCGCCCGAAGTTCGCGAAGACCCCCGGCGTCCTCCGCCCTCCGAGGGTGAGAACCGCGGCGTCCTCCCCAACGATCGTCCATCCCCGATTCGTCCACTCGGCCCCTTCGTTCACGCGCGCCGTCCCGAAGATCTCGGCGACGCCGAGAAACGTGTTCCACGCGGTCGCGCGGAGATCGAACCACGCGCCCGGCTCGATCCGCATCGTCCCCTTGTTCAGAAGGTGCGCGCCCCGTCCCGGCCGGAGGGGCGAGGGAGTCTCCACACGGATCTCCGTTCCGCCGTCCGCACGGACCGTTCCT